>NZNR01000068.1 GCA_002694955.1 Planctomycetaceae bacterium | reverse complement strand
CAGCCGCCCCGGCATTTCCGTTGCCCCAATAAATACGGGTGAGTAGTTGAGGTTCTATGGCATAATATAGCCATGTCTTCATTATTTGAAAAAGATGTTTTCTGCTCTCGTCAGAAACTTGAGACAACAAAACTTCATCGATTGAATGAAATGTTTGCAGTAGTACTTTCTGCGAATAGCTTCTATCGCGAGAAGTTATCTGGATGTACCACACCGGTTCAATCACTGGAGCAATTTGCCGACTTTCCATTCACGAAAAAGCCTGAACTCATTGGGAGAGAGAATACGGTTTCCGCTCGAAACAGAACATGGAGTGATCAGAAGTATGTTCGGTTTCACCAAACGAGTGGTACCAGTGGCCATCCACTTCAGGTCTGGGATACGGAAGAAGATTGGGATTGGTGGATGACATGTTGGAAGTCAATTTACTTGCGGGCAGATCTTCAGCCTGGTGAACCAGTCTTTGTGGCGGCTTCTTTCGGCCCATACATCGGCTTTTGGAGTGCCTTCGAAGGTGCAGTCGCAAGTGGTGGACGGGCGATCCCTTCAGGAGGGATGTCGAGCGTTGCTCGCTTGGAACTCCTGCGGAAAACAAACTCAAAAATTCTCGTTGCAACTCCAACGTACGCGCTGCGTTTGGCAGAAGTGGCCAGAGAGCAAGGATACGAAACAGCAACGTCGACAATTCGTTGTGTTCTTGTTGCTGGGGGGCCTGGAGGCTCCCTGAAAGCAGTTCGGCAACGGATAAGCTCGGCCTGGGGGGCTGATGTGCTTGATCATGCCGGCGCAACAGAGATTGGCCCATGGGGCGTTGGGTGGCTAGAACACTCGGGGCTTGAAGTATTAGAGGAATGGTTTCATCCAGAATTCCTTGACATCTCAACAGGACGACCTGCAAAACAGGGTGAGCTGGCTGAGTTGGTGCTGACAACACTTGGTCGCCACGGTTGTCCGGTGATCCGTTATCGAACGGGCGATGTTGTTCATCCAGTCTGGCCAACTGAACAGGAGGTCGCAGCGGGTCGGTCACCGAGGGTTTGGCTTAAAGGCGGAATTCTTGGTCGAACGGATGACATGCTTGTAATTAGGGGTGTGAATATTTTTCCATCAGCAGTAGAAAATATTATTCGAGAATTTCCTGAAGTCCTTGAATATAGGCTTACGGTTGATTGTGAGAAGAATCTGGACATGCTGCATGTCGAGATAGAAGGTCGCGTCTCTGCGGCCGATCGAGTCGCTCAGGAGTTACACGTTCGGCTTGGCCTTCGAGTTGACGTCACAGATGTGTCTCTCGGTACGCTGCCCCGATTTGAAGGCAAAGCTCAGAGAGTTATTGATAACCGCAGAAAGTTGTAGCTATGTGCGTGAAAGGGAAAATTGATTGAGTGATTGCCGACCTTTAGCTATTCGTCGTTGTCGCGACGGTGGCATTGAAATTGATTGGAGTGACGGTACGCAATCGGTGTATTCACCGCAATTTCTTCGTGATGCTTGCCCTTGTGCTACCTGTCGAGAAAAGCGAACAGTGCCGACAGAAACAAATCCACTTCAGGTACTTCAGCCTTCGGATGTTGTTGAGATGGCAGTCAGTGCCATGGAGCCTGTTGGGCAGTATGCTTACAAGATTTTCTTTTCGGACGGGCACGACAGTGGGATCTATACACTGGAGTACTTGCACGAATTGGGATAATCACATCTTCATGATTCCTACGATGGTAGCATTGACTACAGCGGCGATACGAATGGCGTCGTGGCAGGCCTCTTCACTCACGTTGAGTTGAAGAAGGCTTGATTCGTGGCTTTTGAGGCANATCTCACATCCNGCGAGTGCGGCACACCCAAGGCTCATAAGTTCAAAGTCAGCTTTCGAAGTTGCTGGCTGATTCATGCGATTCATCCGAAGTCGTGCCGGCCTTGCAGAGTAGCTTTCCTTACCGATCATATGTCGAAAGCGGTAGTAAACTGTATTCATCGCCATTATTCCCCCGGCAGCTTTGGCATCACTGATGATTGGTTCGCAGTCATCTNCTAGCGAATTTTTGAGGTCTTCTTTTACTGCCGTAACGAATTCGTCTGAGCGAAGGAAAACCCCGCACGTAAGCGCTATTCCTAGTGACTGAGAAGGCTCNAGGTTTTCTCCCAATAAAACACTCGACAAATTAAGCCGAATATCTTTCAGATCATCCGGCAGCATTTCACGAAGTTTGTCGAGGGCGGGAGTTGGGATCGACATGGTGATTTTCTCCTTGTGAGGCAAATGAAATGTGTGCTTTCCCGCAAATTGTAGCTATTTATTGAAACGATAGGGGGTTGAATGATAGAGTCGTCGAAATTTGTTTTTTTCCTCAATAAAGACTCTGNAACATGCCCCGCCGCGATGACNTTCGCACTATTTTGTTGATCGGTTCTGGACCAATNGTCATAGGACAAGCCTGTGAGTTTGACTATTCGGGCACACAAGCCTGTAAGTCTCTGAGAGATGACGGGTACCGAGTTGTGCTGGTGAATTCAAATCCAGCGACCATTATGACTGACCCGGAGACTGCAGATCGGACATATATCGAACCGCTAACATGGCAGGTATTAGAAAAAGTCATTGCGGAAGAAAAACCAGATGCGGTTCTTCCGACGTTAGGCGGCCAAACTGCCCTGAATCTGGCCATGGATCTGGAGCGACACGGCGTTCTCGAGAAATATGGCGTTGAGATGATTGGCGCTCGGGCTGAAGCAATTCAGCGAGGAGAAGATCGGGAACAGTTCAAGTCGACGATGGAAAAAATCGGCCTTGATACTTGTCGTGGACGGCTTGTGAAGTCTCTGTCAGAGGCACGTGAAATACTTGCCGAGATAGGTCTGCCAGCGGTTATACGGCCGAGTTTCACTCTTGGCGGTTCCGGCTCAGGTGTCGCATACAATCGTGAAGAGTTTGATCAGAAAGTGCAGCGTGGCCTTGATCTTTCACCAGTAAGTGAAGTTCTCGTTGAGGAGTCAATACTTGGCTGGAAAGAATATGAGATGGAGGTCATGCGAGATGCAGATGATAACGCTGTTGTTATTTGCTCAATTGAAAATTTTGATCCTTGCGGTGTTCATACAGGGGATTCAATTACCGTCGCCCCAGCTATGACTCTTACTGATCGTCAGTATCAACTCATGCGAGATGCGAGTTTTGCAGTTATTCGCGCGATTGGTGTCGAGACGGGAGGGTCAAATATTCAATTCGCTGTTCATCCAGATACGGGTCGGATGATTGTTATTGAGATGAATCCTCGAGTGAGTCGGTCGTCAGCGCTTGCAAGCAAAGCAACCGGTTTTCCTATAGCAAAAATAGCAGCGAAACTTGCAGTGGGGTGGCGGCTCCACGAGTTGGCGAACGATATTACACAGAAGACAAAGGCCTGTTTTGAACCCTCAATAGATTATGTTGTGGTAAAAGTCCCTCGTTTTGCGTTTGAAAAATTTCCTGAGGCTGATAGTCGGCTGTCCACTCAAATGAAGAGTGTTGGCGAAACGATGGCAATAGGTCGAACGTTTAAGGAAGCGTTTCAGAAGGCCCTCCGAGGACTCGAAGTCGGATCTTTTGGGTTTGGTTGTGATGGAAGAGACCAGTGGGGCACACCAACGCAGCCTTCTCTTGATGATATTCGTGCGCGAGTTGCCAGGCCTGATCCCGACCGAGTTTGGTATTTACGGTATGCGATATTGGCTGGCCTAAGTATTGAGGAACTACACGACTTGACTGGTATTGACCGGTGGTTCCTTGATCAGTTGGTGCAAATTGTTGACTTAGAGCAGCAAGTGCGGGATGCCGGTAGCCTGGCAGACCTTGACGACACAACGTTTCGCATGGTGAAGCAGGCAGGGTTCTCAGATCGGCAGTTAGCGAACATCTTGGGCGAGGTGGAACTCGATGTTCGAGAGAACAGGAAATCCCGAGGGATTGTCGCTACGTTCAAGGCAGTTGATACCTGTGCTGCGGAGTTTGAGGCGGAGACCCCCTACTATTATTCAGCGTGGGAGGATGAGGACGAGACGCCACCAAAAGCAGAAGGCGTGAAGCGAGTCATGATACTCGGGGGTGGGCCTAACAGAATTGGGCAAGGGATAGAGTTCGATTACTGCTGCTGCCATGCGAGTTTTGCACTACGTGAATTAGGGATCGAGAGTGTAATGGTGAATTCGAACCCTGAGACAGTTAGCACTGACTATGACACAAGCGATCTGCTGTTTTTTGAGCCTTTGACAAGTGAGGACGTGCTCAATATTGCGGACCGAATTAAACCGGATGGAGTGATTGTTCAACTTGGTGGGCAGACGCCACTTAACCTAGCGAGAGCACTTGCTGCTGCAGGTCTGCCAATCATTGGAACAAGCGTCGACACAATCGAAGAAGCAGAAGATCGTGAAAAGTTTCGTGAACTTTTGGATCGACTGAATCTAAAGCAGCCGGCTAGTGGAATAGCTCGTACTCTCGAGCAGGCGCGTAAGGAAGTTTCCAGGATCGGTTTTCCGTCCTTGGTCCGTCCAAGCTTTGTTCTTGGTGGTCGAGCAATGGAAATTTGTTATGACCAATCTCAGTTTGAAAGATTTGTGGCTGAGGCATTCATAGTTGCGCAGGGTCAGCCAGTGTTGATCGACCGTTTTCTCGAGGACGCGACAGAAGTCGATGTCGACTGCATCTCTGACGGCACGGAAGTAATAGTAGCCGGAGTGATGGAGCATATAGAGGAAGCTGGTGTGCATTCGGGTGACTCTGCATGCTGTATACCCCCGCACAATCTGAATAAGCAGACAGTTTCAGAAATCAAACATGCTGCCGTAAATTTAGCCAAGAGTCTTGGCGTGGTCGGCCTCATGAACGTTCAGTTTGCGGTTAAGCGTGAAGGAAGTGCTGATACCTTATACGTTATTGAGGTGAATCCACGAGCGAGTCGAACGGTCCCTTTTGTTTCGAAGGCAACAGGCGTACCGATTGCCAAGATTGCTGTAAAGGTCATGGCTGGGGAAACCCTCTCTGAACAAGGGGTTGTCGCAGACCCTGTTCCTTCACATGTTAGCGTGAAGGAAAGTGTTTTTCCTTTCGTTAAGTTTGCTGGCGTTGATATTGCCCTTGGGCCGGAGATGCGAAGTACTGGTGAGGTAATGGGGGTGAGTGGTAATTTCAGCCTTGCTTTCGCAAAGGGCCAACTCGCAGCGGGGACAGTTCTCCCAGAAACAGGAAAGATCTTTTTAAGTGTCGCAAGTCAGTCAGCAAAAAAATCCATGGTGGATTTGGCTCGTCGTCTTGTGGGATTGGGCTTTGAGTTGATTGCGACCTCTGGGACGGCTGAAGCACTGTCACAGGCCGGTATTCAAGTTGAATCAGTCAAAAAGTTGCAGGAAGGACACCCAAACCTCATTGATCATCTGATTGATGGTCGCGTTCAACTAATATTCAACACACCTCGTGGTAAAGGTGCCCGTACGGATGAAGGCAGGATTCGGGCTGCAAGCGTGCTTTACGGAGTCCCTTGTATAACCACTCTTGCGGCCGCTGAAGCATGTGTCCGGGCAATGGAAGCCCTAAAGAGCGAACCAATGAAGGTACAGGCAATGCAAGACAGGTTTTTAGCGGGGGCAGCGTCGATTGATCGATGACCGTTCATGAGAGTCTGGCAGACGTAATGGAATCTCTTTTCCCTGAAGTGCCCCTAGCTCCACGCCCATTGCTTCCTAGTGAGCCAGATATACCTCCAAGTCTGACAGCAAGAACACTTGACGGCCTTGAATGGCTGCTGGCGAAAGAGTTGTCAGCATTAGGTGCAACAAATTTGCGAATCGGACGTCGGACAATCGAATTTACTGGATCAAAAGAGACGCTTTACAGGGCTGTTCTTGAGTCTCGAGTAGCTATTCGGATCCTTGAGCCTCTGGGTCGGTTCGCCGTGAGTTCACCAGAATCACTTTATCAATCGATATCAAGCGTGGATTGGGCAACGCATCTTCGTCCGACTCAAACGCTTAGAGTCGATGCACGAGTCCATGATTCATTTATCGATCATTCGCTCTACGCGTCCCAGGTTGTTAAAGATGCAGTGGTAGATGGTGTACGAGCAGGACACGGTCGTCGACCGAATGTGCAGTTGCATGGGGCAAGCCTTCGGCTTTCACTTCATCTGGCCGGAGAAACAGCAACTTTGTTTCGTGATGCGGCAGGTCAGTCTCTGCATCAGCGTGGTTGGAGAAAAGGAAAAGTCGAGGCTCCTCTTTCAGAGGTTCTTGCAGCAGGCATTCTTGGTATTTCAGGCTGGCAACCCAGCGAACCATTGTTGGACCCGCTGTGTGGCTCAGGAACGTTTGTTATTGAGGCGGCGACTCAAGCAGCTGGTCTCGCGCC
Source organism: Planctomycetaceae bacterium (assembly GCA_002694955.1). The sequence continues at coordinate 1,312 of NZNR01000068.1, read as the reverse complement.
GGGTCTGTTACGTGCAAGGAAACGGAAACAGGGTTTTTTTCGTTTCCATGACTTTGATCGAGAACTTGCCAAGGAAATTCTTTTTGATCTTGAAAATCGTACCAAAACTCCTTCAGGTACGTTTCATGCTAGTGATCTTGATCCAGCAGTAATTCAAATTGCAGAGCAGTCTGCTCAATTAGCCGGAGTAGCTGGTGCGATCAAGTTTTCCTGCAATCATTTCGAAGCCGTGACTCCAGAAAGTGAGCACGGCTTGGTGCTCACCAATCCGCCGTATGGCGAGCGACTTACACAGGCTAGAGCGGGTGCGGTGTTTCGTAGAGTTGGTGACTGGTTAAAAAAATCTTGTGCAGGCTGGCGAGCCGGAGTACTGGTACCAGTTGAGCTTGCAAAATCAATTGGGTTAAAGCCGCATCGCCGCGTAGTCCTCTCGAATGGTCCAATTGACTGTCGGCTGGTCGAGCTAGTTGTTCATAAAGATAAAGTATCCGGTACGTTCGCTGGTAATAAAGCGTCGGAAGAATCAAAAGCAGAGCGATTGACTTCAACAAAAAAAAACTTCACGAAGCCTAACCGACCAGATAGGAGATTTTCGGCGACGGCTCGCAAAGCGGTCTCGCCATCTAGGGCGATGGGCAAGGAAGCAAGGGATTGATGCGTATCGTCTTTACGACCGGGATATTCCAGAGATACCTCTGGTTATTGACAGGTACGGTGATTGGCTTCATGCAGCGGAATACGAGCGTCCCCATGATCGAACCGCTATTGAGCATGATGTGTGGCTTGATCGAATCATGGAGGCGGCAACTGATCAGCTCAGCATTGCACCGGACCGTGTGTTCTTCAAGGTGCGTCGTCGACAGCGAGCTGGGGGACAGTATGAAAAAATGGATGATCGCTCTGTTGCTTTTTCAGTCAGCGAACACGGGTTGAAGTTTGAAGTCAACCTTTCCGATTATCTTGATACAGGACTTTTTCTCGATCATCGCCAAACTCGTGCGATGGTTCGTGGCGATGCGGCAGGTCGATCAGTCCTGAATTTATTCGGTTATACAGGTAGTTTTTCTGTGGCGGCCGCTGCTGGTGGAGCAGAAGTGACTACAACGGTTGATCTCTCAAATACGTACCTCGAATGGGCGAGAAGGAATCTCGCTGAAAATGGGTTTGTAGATAGACGGCAACATGCTCTTCTTCGAGATGATGCACGTGAATTCCTTAAGCACCGTGGCCGTCGAGGTGAGTCTCCCTTTGATCTTGTGGTGGTTGATCCGCCAACATTTTCACGTTCGACGAGACAGCGACAGGACTGGGA
>NZNR01000067.1 GCA_002694955.1 Planctomycetaceae bacterium | reverse complement strand
AAAATCACTGCAATGCTGTTTAAAACAACTGAAAACCTTCGTTGCGAGGGAGCGATGAACGTAAAATCTGGCCTGCGGGCTCGAACCGAGCCATGCCACTTTCAACAAAAGCCGGCAGGACTCCTTCAAAACAGCCGCAACATTACAGAGCTAGATACCTTCTTTGGCCCAACGTCGGTAAACGTCTACGTTCTCACGGTACTTTCTTCGCGACACTTCATTTTTATTGCCCTTCATTTGATCTTCTGTTTCAAGCACGTAGATATCATCAGATTCGGTACCGTGATCGTTTGTTTTCCTCATCCATTCTTTGAGTACTAGGCGATGGCGTTTTAACGCATCAGCATACTTTCTGTCGTCAGCTAGATTGTGAATCTGCCATCTGTCCTGACGGTACAAATAGAGCTCCTCAGCCGGACGAACTTTTGAAAATAGAAGCTCATTTCCAATATCACCAATCCCACCGGCTGCGTGGAGTTCTCGGAGACGCTGAATGATCAACTTACTGTCTTTGTAATTACTCGGCATGAGATGTGGTCGATCAGGAAAAAAATTCTTGATGTAAAGAAAGTCATTACTACGTACCGATCGAATTCGATCAACTGCCTCTCCACACCTATCTCGAGCTGCAAACACTGCATGCTTGTGCTGAAAATCTTCAGCAAGAACATCTTGCCCTTGCATCCAATCTGGAACGTCGATACCTGCTGCTGCAAGAGACAGTGCTGCGATGTCTATATGCTCGACCAGATCAGTTCGAATGCGCCCCGCCCGGACATGAGGCCCGCGAACAACAAGGGGTATATGAGTTCCTTCGTCATATACAAACTGCTTGCCACGGGCATGACTAATACCGTGATCCGTGAAGAACACCACGAGTGTATTCTCAAGCAAGCCCTCTGCTTCAAGTCGCTCCAGCACACGCCCAACGTGAAAGTCTGTCACACGGACTGAATCAAGGTACAACGCCCAGTCTTCCAAGAGAATTTGATCTTCTGGGTAGTACGGTGGCAACACAACAACACTAGGATCTGTAACACTTCCCAACAAGTTGTGTGCCTGCCGCCTAAAAGCGACATACCCTTCCTCTGAGGCCCCACGGAGCTTGCCTCCATGCAACTGTACCTGCATGAAAAAAGGCTGCCCATCGCGGCGTCCAGACCAATCATTACCATCGTAAATTGAACGCTTCCAATCAAAGTTGTAATCCGTCTTACCCATTCTTTCTCGGGAACGATCTGTGAAAGGCTGACTTCTGTAGTCGATGTCAAGCAGACCACTCCCAATACACGTGTAATACCCAGCCTCTTGAAAAAGCTCGGGCACCGGCTTCACTCCTGCAGGCAAAGAAATATGATGCTCCCCTCGACCACTTCGATGGTGGTGCGTGCCTGTTGATGTTTGATACATCCCGGTGATCAAGGCAGACCGAAATGTCGAGCATACAGGCGAAGTAGCATACGCTCGCGTGAACCGCACGCCCTCAGCAGCCAAGCGATCAACATGCGGCGTCTGAATGACAGTCTCGCCATAACACGAGAAATTCGGGGACATGTCATCGACCACAATCCAGACCACATTTGGACGCTCTGCTGCTCCAGCGTGCGAAAGAGCGAAGAATGACACAAGGCAAGCAACGAACGTCAATTGAAGACGAATAACCAGATTCATTTCCAGTGTTACCTTTCGGCTCAAGCCTGCTACGCTCACGCAAACCTCCCCAGATTTTTGATTGTCTCTAATCCACACGAGTCAGCAACAGCAAACGAAAATCCATAACGCTGTCACCAGGAATCTTCTTCGCTCGTAGCATCAAGGTGCCTGCACCTTCTTCAAGCTGTATCTCACCAAGAGTCATTCTTTTAAAATCCTTGACGTATGACTCCGTTCGCTTGAATCGATCGTTTTCCATCCCGGTAAGTGGTGGATCATGGGCAACAGCAATGTCTCCGACGAGAGAACTGTTTCTAAAGACTAACTCAACGGTTGACCCAACATCCTTCTCGGGACAGGTGTAAAAAAGCTCAACGCGATAGCATCCAGCACTTCCGACTTCACACTCCCACGAAATAAAATCAGCAACAGATGTCCAGTTTTCAAAAAAAGAATCATTAGGAAATCTATTCGATCTCTTGATATTGCCATGCCCGACCCCGTCACGAGCCGGAACCTGTGTGAAACGTGCCCCATCACACCCGATAACAAATGGTCGCCTGTCAAACGACTTGCCGTATTCTGAAAGCATGCGATGCCGGAATGCATCAGCCTTTGCTTGAAGCGCGGCTGCTACCTCGGGCTGTGAGTCATTGAGTTCAATCTGCTGCCCCGGATCTACATCTATGTCATAGAGTTGCCCCTGGTAATCAAGGCGAAACCGTTGCGTTCTAACAGAAACCTTCTCTTTCCAATGATGAACAAGCGTTCTGTCTGGCCAAGGAATTGCCGGATTGCNNAAAAGTGAAGCAACACTTATGCCATCTAACGGCTTCCGTGTGACCACTTCAACATCTGCCAACTCTGCAAGAGTTGGCAATAAATCCATCGCTGAGCATATCTGCGTTACGACCGTTCCTGCAGGAATCACCTCGGGCCAGCAAATAAAAAGCGGAGACCTCACACCTCCTTCGTCTGTTGACCCCTTGCGGCCACGTAGGCCGTTATTCCACCGCGGCCCATTCGGACCATTGTCACTGAAGTACACAACAATGGTGTTTTTCTGCAAATTAAGCTCTTTCAGCTTGGAACAAAGCCGGCCAACGTTCCAGTCAATATTTTCACACATTGCGAGTGCAGCTCGCGTGTGGTCAATTTTCTCATTTTTCTTATTCGAGTGTTCTTGAGTGATTTCTTTGTTCTTGAATTTATCCCACCACCTATCTGGAACCTGCATCGGNGAATGNGGCGTGTTATACGGCAGGTAAACAAAAAACGGACTCGCATGCTCGCCTTCAATAAATTTGATAGCACGGTCTGTCAGGTCATCTGGCAGGTATCCGCTTCCCTGGACAAGCTCCCCATTGTGCTCAAGCATTGGACTAAAGTAATTCCCCCAGTGCCCGGAACAGAAACCATAGAACTCGTCAAACCCTCGTGCATTGGGATGATACGGATGCTGCATCCCACTATGCCACTTACCAAACGCGGCAGTGTGGTAACCTGCTTTTCTGAAAACCTCACCGATCATTATTTCATCTGCATTGACGCGTTCACCACCCTCGGAAGTCGAATACACACCACAACGAACGTGATGCCTTCCAGTGAGGAACTCTGCGCGAGTTGGAGAACAGACTGGGCTAACGTAGAAGTGTTGAAACCGTGCTCCGTCACTCGCTAGGCGATCGATATGTGGCGTCTCGCTAGACGCATTCCCATTGCAACTCAAGTCTCCCCAGCCTTGATCATCTGTAAGAATAACGATGACGTTCGGGCGTTCTGCCCCTCGTACTTCGTGGCATACACATACAAGCGACACAAAAAAAATCAACTTAAAACGGGACATCTCGTGCCTCCTATTAGGATATTTTTTCTCGCTAGGACTATGTCCTGAATATGGATACCAACCATGCTTGAGTATGTGCTTAGTGGATTCGTAATTACAAAAAAACGGGTGCCACGTAAACGTGCCACCCGTCTCTTATTCATCAACAGTTAATCAACGACTCATGGTCGTATCGCTTACTAAACTTCGACCATTGCCTTCAGGTTCTTCAGAGCGCGAACACGAACCTTCACACTAGCTGGCTTTGCAGGACGATCCTGCAGTTCACCGGTGAAAGGATTCTTCACGTTCTTCTGAGCCGGACGAGCTGGAACCGCGCGTCGTTCAATCTTGACCAGGCCAGGAATTGAAAAGACACCAATACCGCTTTTTTTGAGTGCGTTACCGATTTCCTCGGTCAACGACTCGACGACTGCAACGACGTCTTTCTTCGGCAAACCTGTTGTTTCTGAGATCGCACGCATGATCTCAGTCTTTGTCATTGGCTTACTTCCAGTCTTCTTCGCCATTATCGTTCGTGCCTCCCGTTTGAGAAAAGTTGTGTGCGGCAATAACCCCGACCGCATTTCGGTGCTCGACCGAAAACGGCCGCTTGCGGCGTCGATTAGAGGCATTACCCGCAAAAATGCAAGGGAAAACAGCGTTTTTTTTATTTGAGAACCAAAAAAACCGCTGCTTTTGCAGCCTTGGTATAGAAAAACCCCTCAGAAAGGGTATTTCTTTGGTGTTTTTCCCCGTTTCTTGCACGTTTCATTCTTTTCGGATGACAGGCTTCCAAGCTCTACCAAACCGGACACAAATCCAACGCTCTGTAATAATGAAACTGAGAGTTGGCAAGCAGACAAGCTAGCTGCCTGATGAATTCAAGAAAGGCTAAGACGGAGTTATGTCACCCTCAAAATTCTGTACTGTGGCTGTGCAGCGTTTTTCTTCCGTTTCATCGCACGTTGTTCTGGCATTCGTACTGCTTGAATGCACGTTTTTTATTGGCGGAATGCAACGTGTCAATTTTTTGCGAGTTCTTAACAACAGCATTACTTCTTGTGTACGAGCTGAACTCCCGCCAACATCGCTGGAAGAAGAGTCGGTGAGTAGCGGCGTTTATCTACCAAGTGAAAGACTTCGTGAACGACAGTTCGATCAGGCTCAACGCTTAATAGCGGCAGGCCGCATGGCCGATGCCACAGCCCTACTCGACGAAATGCTGACAGCAGAACAGGACGTATTCTTGGAGGCTGGTAACACGAATGACCAAACCTGTCGTAGCATGAAAGCACGCGTTGCAGAGATTATCGGCACGCTTCCTGAAGCGGGGGCTGAAGCATATCAACTTCAGTTCAGAACCCGTGCAAACCGTGCCCTTGAGGCAGCTCTTCGTGAAAACGATGACGAGGGCATCATTGCTGTTGCACGCAGATGGTTTCATACGAAGGCAGGACACCGTGCAGCAATCCTTACTGCGGCTCGCTTCCTCGAAACAGGGCAACCACTAGCAGCAGAAGCATGGCTGGAACGAATAGGCTCCAGCAGCATGAGCAATCTCCCTGACAATCTCCTACCAACATTCAAACTCATGCAGGCCACAACAAGCATTGCAATTAATCCAAGCGAAAAAATAAAAGTGGGAGATTTACTCGATGACGTCAATTCACCTACTCGGCTTGGTGGAGAACCGATACCCGAAAAGAATCTCTTGCGCGACAAACTTCTTATCAATAAATTGAGAGTCGCGACAGCCGGCTCAGGCGCTCATTCAAATCTTGCAACTGAAAACTGGGAAATGAGTCGTGGCACACCTGACCGCAATTCTGTTCGACCATGCGACCGCCCACTTCTTGTACCACGGTTTCGTGTCCCCCTCACGCTGCATCCACAGGAACAACAACTGCTTGTAAAAAGGCGAGAACTTCTTGCTGAGCAAGGATCGCCGGTTCTTCCATCCGGCACACCTCTGGCAGTTGGCAATTCGTTGCTTGTTCAATCTCGCGCAGGTGTCATGGCGATTGACTTCGAGTCAGGGAAACGTTTATGGATTGAAGGAAAGTTAGCCCCCTCGGCAATTACCAATCGAGGGCAGAACGAAGTTGAAGAACGAGGCGCACATCCACTTGATTCCTTATTCTATGACACCACATCCTCAACCCTCTCAAGTAATGGCGAGCTCGTCTTTGTTGTCGATCGAGACACCTCACCAACCTCTCGACAACGACTTCTGCAGCGTAGTGGCTCGCGCACCAATAACCGCAGCAACCGCTTGGTTGCCTATGACATTTCAGACAATGGACAACTCGTCTGGCAACTTCCACATATCAATGAGAAATTGCCAGACGAGCAACCAGACTCCCGGTGGTTCCTAGGAAGCCCTCTGCCTCTCGGCAACGAACTCATGGTTCTTGTTGAAGAACGACAACAGATCCGACTCGACATATTGGCATCAGAAACCGGTGAAACAATCTGGTCTCAGCCACTCGCTGAGGTTGACGTCGAATACGACATCAATAACCGAGATGACCGGAAGCAACTCGGACTCTCTCCTGCTTTTGCCGAAGGCATTCTGGTGTGTCCAACCGGCGCTGGTGCGGCGATCGCAGTTGACCTAGCAACCCGTACGCTTCTTTGGGCGTACCGATTTACTATCCCGAAACCAGATGATGTGCGTAGATTGGCAAATGGCATTCAGTTGAGACTGCAGGTTTTGGCAGGCAATATGGCTGGAATGCAAATGAAATCTTCGGCACAAGGGAACACTGACGGTGGGAAGTGGATTGATTCACTTCCTATCATTACCGGTGACAGAGTACTACTTACGCCAGCCGGTTCAGAATTCCTCCATTGCGTCAATGTCCGCACTGGTGAACTACTATGGCGATCACCAAGGGCTGATTTCATCACAGTCGCAGGGGTGACAAATCGTATGGTCATCCTCTTGGGACAAAAGACTGCGGCAGCAGTCTCACTCGATGATGGAAAAATCGTCTGGAAACAAGCCATTGGAATGAATGATGAACTGGTTTGTGGCCGTGGGATTCTGTCTGGAAACCGTCTCTATGTCCCAATTGACTCTCCAGCAGTCGTTGAAGTTGATACGACCAACGGCGAGGTTGTGGGAACCTCACTGGGCCGAGGCTCTTCTCTTCCCGGCAACCTTATTTCATATCGTGGTGAGGTGATTTCTCAAGGGCTAGATTCGCTGGATGTATACCACCAGACTGCCGATCTTGAACGAGGCATCGAAACTGCGCTACGCAAAAATCCAGATGACCCATGGGCTGTTAACTGGCGAGGTGAACTCAAGCTTGATGAAGGCAACACAACTGAGGGCTTGGCAGATATCCGACGCGTTCACGGCAATGAGGGACCACGGCCTTCCGCTTCTGCGCTAAGCCGGGCGATTCAGTTTGCATTGAAGAATGACTTTCCAGCTGCTGCTGACTTTTGGTCTGAGGGTGTTGAGATCGCAACGTCTCAAAAGACAGCTGAAACCATCCGTCAACTTGCTGCAGAAGGGTTCCTCCAGGCACACGAACCCATGAAAGCCTGGGAAGTCTGCAAAGACTGCCTTCAGCCATCAACATTCTCGGCACCGAACGACAACGAGGCCTTACTACGCGATCCTATAGACACGTCACTCTGGATCGCATCAAGCCGCTGGTTTCAACGAAAACTCAACCAAATCCTTGAAGCATCCTCGTCTGAAAAAATCGAGCTAACAATTGACGAAGATGAGAAAAATGAATTTCAAA
>NZNR01000066.1 GCA_002694955.1 Planctomycetaceae bacterium | reverse complement strand
ATTCCCTGGTTTTTTGCAGGAATGGCGGGTGTTGTTGGTGGACGAGGTGAGCAGGTTGTGCCGGTCGAAGGTATTCCTGCATATGATGTAGTGATTGCATGTCCATCAGAAGGCCTCTCTACAGCGCATGTATATGCGGCGTGTAAGCCCGAGGCTCATCGTCGCAATGAAGCCTCATCTCTAGCTACAGTCTTGCAGTCGGGCTTACTCCGCCAGGCTCGTCCGCTTATGCATAACAGTCTNCAGCAACCAGCNCAACAACTTGCACCAGCGGTGGATCAATTGCTTTCTGATATGGCGGCGGCAGATGCGTTTCATCCAATCCTTACCGGGAGTGGGAGTGCCTGTTTTAGTTTGTGCCGAACAACACATGAAGCGAAGCAGTTGGCTACGAGTCTCGAAGCTGNTGGATGGCCTTATGTAGTTGCCACTCGGCTCGTGCCTGGGTGACTTGGTTATCACTCTTGGTAATTTTGGAATAACATGATGTAATACTGANGCGGGGATGGTGGTGATATGGCCAATGGGGAAATGCCATGGAAATCACTGAGGTCAGAATCAAGCTTGTTGAGAAGACAGCTGAAAGGCTCATGGCTTTCTGCTCGATCACCATTGATGGTGCATTCGTCATTCGTGATTTGAAGTTGATTGGTGGTCCCCATGGTCTNTTTGTGGCAATGCCGAGTCGGAAGTTATGTGCCCATTGCAGGAAATGTAGTTCTAAGAATCCGCTGAAAGCCAGTTTTTGTAACACCTGTGGACACCAGATGCAGAGCCAATATCTTCCTTGTGATAAAGATGGTCGTGTGCGCCTTTATGCGGATATTGCACATCCAATCAATACAGAATGCCGTGAACTGATTCAGGATCGAGTGATGGCTGAATATGAAGCCGAATTAATCAGGGCACAAAAGCCTGGGTATGCGTCACGGTATGAAGACTTNGGAGACGAGTAGCAAATAATNNAGTTCGTGTTCAATCGTCTTGCCTGACAAGGGCATGGAAACGATCCTTNAGCTTTCGTGTGATAGNACCGGGAGTGCCTTCGCCAACTGTGCGTCCATCAATCTCTACAACNGGTATGANTTCAGCTGCTGTTCCAGTTAAAAAACATTCTTCAGCCGTATACAGATCGTGTCGTGTCAGCGTGGTCTCTCGGCAATCAATACCTTCTTTTTCTGCTAACTCAATAACAGCTGCCCGAGTGATACCCTCAAGAATACCTGCGTCGGGAGGTGGAGTAAGTAATCGCTCACTTCTAACAACGAACACATTGTCTCCAGTGCATTCAGCAACTTCTCCCTTGTGATTCAGCATGAGCGCCTCGACACAGCCAGCCTGCAGCCCCTCAAGCTTGGCCATGATATTATTCAAGTAATTCAGAGATTTGATTCGAGGAGAGAGTGCCGCTGTTTGAATCCTTTGTGTTGCAGCGGTTACGATTCGAAGCCCGTGTTCATAGTATTCCTTTGGATACAAACTAATTGTATCGGCAATAACAATTATCTGTGGATTGCTACATTTGTTCGGATCGAGNCCAAGCGTCCCAGCACCACGAGTGACAACCAGTCGGATNTAGCCGTCTTCCAGATCNTTTGCGGCGAGTGTATCGAGTACTGCTCGTGCCATGCGATCTTTGCTCATTGGAATCTCGAGACAGATTGCTCGGGCACTCGCCCATAGTCGATCAAGGTGAGCGTTCAAACGAAAGACCCGACCCGAGTAGCTACGGAGTCCTTCAAAAACACCATCTCCGTAAAGAAGTCCATGATCAAAAACACTGACACGAGCTTGCTCTTCAGGGACGAGACAATCATTCATGAAGATGGTTCGAGACATTTGTTTCAGGTCCTTTTGGAAGATTTTCGNGTCAATCAGGCTGCTGATCCGGTTGCTCCGTGATTCATCATATCNACGGTCCCGGCAGCAAGCCGAACAATGCCGCGAGCCTGGCTGGCGATATCAGCATCATGTGTGACGAGCACTATAGAGAGNCCATTGTCACGGTTCAACTCTGCAAGCGCTTCAATGATACCAGCACCNCTTTCTTCATCGAGGTTGCCTGTGGGTTCGTCAGCAAGCAAGACCCGTGGCTTAGTNATTAAAGCTCGGGCAATGGCGACTCGTTGCATCTCGCCACCAGACAGCTGCCGTGGTCGATGATGAAGCCTGTCGCTTAGGCCAAATCGATCGAGAAGCTCTTCGGCCTCCTTTTGTGCTTCTTGCTTGTGCGAGAACCAATCGAATATGCCATGCCGAATAAGTAGCGGCGCGAGCACATTTTCCAAAGCGGTTAATTCAGGAAGTAAATGGTACGCCTGAAAGACCATGCCAATTGAGTTGTTTCGGAGTCGGTCTTTCTCCCAAACCGAAAGATTGTCTATTCGCTGCCCATCGAGCCACACCTCACCGCGATCAGGAGCATCAAGGAGTCCCATGACGTGCAGAAGCGTGCTTTTTCCAGATCCGCTTTGGCCGACCACGGCGAGAAAGCCACCCTGCTCGAGTAGAAAGTCAACACCTCGAAGAACCTCGAGGGTGGTTGTTCCGGACTGATACTGCTTATATATCTGCCGAGTTTCCAGCATCGGAGTGATATTCGATGGTATTTCTAAATCAGTCATGTCGTAAAGCCTCAACTGCATGGAGGCGAGCTGCTCGTACAGCAGGTAGAACGCTTGAACCAATAGCAATAGTCACGGCGCCGACAATAATCCAGCTTATCGTCACGGGGTCAATGATCGTTGGTATCTGAAAAAAATAGTAAATGGATGGGTCAAATACCCTTGATCCAGTACACCACTCGACCGCTTGTCGTATTTGATTGATGTTCTGAGTGATCCCAACACCAAGAACAAGACCAGCACCGGCACCAACAAGACCGAGGAAAAGCCCGTACCCCAGAAAAATGCCAGCAATTCCCGAAGACCTTGCTCCAAGGGCTTTCAGGATTCCAATATCACGTGTTTTTTCAACAACAATCATAAAAAAGATTGCAAGAATACCGAATCCTGCAACGGCGATAATAAGAAAGAGCAGGATGTTGAGAACAGCCATCTCCATATCAACTGCTGATAAAAGTGGCCCTTGTTTATCTTTCCATGTTGCAATTGCATAAAGATCTGCAGGGAAAACGTCTCGTAGCCGATCTCGGACCTCATTCAATTGTGCACCTGGTTTCAGCCGAATCTGAATGGAATTCACGCTAGGAATGCCAGTTTGCGGATCAATCATTCCTCGCATGCGCTGAAGTGCATCAATGGGTACAAAAACAAAGTTTGAGTCGTATTCACTCATTTTACTTTCGTAAAAATCAACAATTGTGAAATTATCACTGACAGCTTTCGGTGGTGTGCCAGCCGTTGGGAACGTTATCTTGACATCATCACCTGGCAGAGAAAGGAATTGATCAACTCCTTGACGGTTCCGGAAGCTTGCCAAGCCAATACCCGGTACAATACCGGTGAACTGTTCTTTTGTCAGATCCATAACATGACCTTGGTTGGGCCGAGCTTTCTGAAATGGATTTGTTCGCTTTTCGTTCGTGTCGACTGTCTCAGAAGATATTTCAGAAGAGTTGCCATCAGGACTGGTTGCGGCAAGCACGGCGTCAACCTGCTGATCGACAGATCGTGCGGCAGAGTTCTCTGTCGATTTTTTTGAATCAAGCCGCTCTTTCCAGAGACGTTCCCGATTCACTCGCATCCGACGGTGTGGCCAGCCGGCATGCTCAAGAGCAGGTCTTGTTGGAGTCTCGGTTGGATTCTGGCTATCAATCGTGTCGTAACCACCTTCTCGTAGATCNAAAGAAAGCTGTTGTCGGTTCGCTGGGTGCTGAAGATATCTACTAAAGTCACTCACTTGCGCGTGGGTATTCGGGTCGATTCCTATNAACATGACTTGCCGTGTAACCCATTGGCCACGGACCTGAAAATTGAGCATGGCTGGTACAGCTACCGTTGGAGTCATACCTGCTATCTGATCACCAGCGGCTCGTTTNATTTCATCAATGTGCCATTGTGGATCCTGAAAGCCAGAGAGAGAGTGGCTTTCAAAAATAATGTCAGAAAGAATACCGTGGATACGATTTTGCATCTCATTGGAAAAACCTGCCATGACGGCATTGACTACGATCATTGTTGCTACACCAAGNGTCACGCTTATGACGCTTGCCAGTGCAATCCATCGCGTACGAAGATATCGCCAACAAAGAAGGAGTTTGTACATATCGTCAATCGCAGCATTAGCTGCCAGTGTGGGGACGATGAATTGGGAATAGGATGACATCACGGATTGAACTGGCCTGTGTTAAGAACATCACAAGACGATCAATTCCGATACCGAGGCCNCCGGCTGGCGGCATGCCGTGTCGAAGTGATTTAATGAAGTCGTGGTCCATTCGGGCCATCGATTCATCATCAGAAAGACCGGCTAATTGTGTCCGGAAGAGNTCTTCCTGAAGATCAGGATCATTGAGCTCTGTGTATGCATTTGCCAACTCCATGCCAGCAACATAGAGCTCAAATCGTTCAGCAATCTCCGGGGCATCACTTTTTCTCTTGGTCAGTGGGCAGACAGCAGCTGGATAATCAATGACGAAGATTGGACCAGAGAGCGTCTTTTCTACAGTTTCTTCAAACAGTTCACTCTTGATGACATCTGGGTGTCTGCCTGCTGTTTCAATCTCGTGCTTTGATGCCGCACTTGCCACGCTTGCTGGATCNTCAGGGTCACAGCCAGTGACCTCAGCGAGCAGGTCATCGTATCGCTTTCGAGGGAACGGTGGCTTNAGGCTGACGTCGTGCCCCATCCAGGTGAATGTCTCTGGCGTGCCTGCTGCCTTAGCAGCAGNAATGAGTATCGCTTCTGTGAGATCCATCATCGAGGCGTAATCTCCATACGCTTCNTATGCCTCCATCATGGTGAATTCAGGATTGTGACGAGGACTTATTCCTTCATTGCGATAGACACGACCGAGCTCAAAGACTCGCTCCATACCACCAACAAGCAATCGTTTGAGGTGGAGTTCCAAAGCGATTCGCATCACCAGTGGCATGTCGAGCGCATTGTGATGAGTTTTGAAAGGACGAGCTGCAGCGCCACCAGCGGTTTCTTGAAGGGTCGGCCCTTCTACTTCCAAGTAACCACGGTCAGTAAGGACCCGCCGTATTGACTCGATGATTCGGCTTCGAGCAACAAATCTGTCGCGTACACCCTCTCCATGAATAAGATCGAGATAACGCATCCGTTGACGCAGTTCTGGATCAACAAGGCCATGGTATTTATCTGGAGGTGTTTCCAGTGACTTTGTAAGGAATGTCAGACTACTGGCAAAGATTGTCATTTCACCAGAGTTTGAATAACCAANTCTGCCCTCGACTCCGATAATATCACCAAGATCAAGGCAGCTCACGACTGGCCAGATCTCTGGGCCGACCTGCTTTTTACCAATCATGACCTGTAAGCGGCCAGTGCGATCAACCAGATCAAGAAATACCAAGCGACCAGCATTACGGAGCAACATGATTCGACCCGCAACGCGAACGGTTGGTCCATCATCAGCATCCTGAGCAATGGATTCTCCCTCTTTTCGGACTGATGCCACAGCTTGGGAATGGTCAAATCGACTCCCCCATGGATCTATTCCAAGCTCCTGAAGTTTTGCCAGTTTATCTCGACGTGCCTGAAGAAGAGCAGTGACAGTGGACGAAGGCTGATCGGTTTCAATTGGTGACGGAGAAGACATCTGTCGGTTCTAGGGTTCCAGAGGANACGAAAGACTTTCAAAATTGGAAAANTNCATTGTCTGCTTTTCTGAGAAATTTCGAAAGGGCAGGCATTCTAGAGAGAAGCGATAGCCGGTCTCTAGTCGAATACAAGGCATTCAGGGTACAACCCAGACCGTTAAACCAAGTTACGATCAGCCCGAAACCTCAGGGTTACCAAAGACAATGGATCTTCGAGCCCACCATAGACCGGCATTATTTAGCGTCGAATTACGGACGTCTCAATGGGAAAACATGGTGTTTTGGTACCGGAATATCCTCGGTCTTCGGGTTTTGGTCCGCGTCGTTGACGATGGATATGCATTATTCGAAGCGGGGGATACGCGGGTCGCAATTCTCAGTCGAGAGAATGCTGGTGAGGCTAGTGGGCGTTGGAGTCTCGGTTTTGAAGTAACAGATTTAGAGGCTGCATATTGTCGGCTTCGAGAGACAAATACAGATATTATCGAACCGAAAACACATCCTGAGGGATTTCGAGAACTCGTTACCAATGACCCAGATGGAAACCTGCTGCGGCTCTTTNCGTGGCCAACNATGTGAGATCAGGTTCTATGGAAATCATCTCAAGGCAACGATGATTATTTNACCGGCCACTGGTTGTCAGTTGTATACGGCAAAGATGCATGTCGGCTGTCATGAATAATGAGCGACCATCTTCGCCAAAGCAGCAATTCGCTGTTTTCTGTCCGGTGAGAATCGTTCCAAGGTGAGTTCCATCNGCTGAAAGAACCAAGACGCCGCCTGGCCCTGTCGCGAACAAGTTCCCCTTTNTATCAACCGCCAATCCATCAGGCATTCCTTTTCGTGTTGCTGAAAGATTCGAAGCATCAAAAAATATTTTTCCAGCATCAAGTAAACCGTTTTCACTCACATTAAATACTTTTAAAATAGGTGCATCAGGATCAGACTGGGCGACATACAGTTTTTTCTGATCAGGTGAGAATGCGATGCCATTTGGGCGTGTCATGGTCTTGCAGAGAAGATCAACCTCACCATTTGGCTGCACCCGAAACACTCCACAAAAGTCAATTTCTCGGCGTTCATCATCAAACCCGTTGGGAAGGCCGTATGGAGGATCGGTGAAATAAATTGCTCCAGAATCATGAACGGCCAAGTCGTTTGGGCTGTTGAATCGCTTGCCGTCCCATGAGTCGGCAAGCGTTCGTTTACCACCATTTTTTTCAAGCACGCTGATCCTTCGATCGCCATGCTCGCAGCAAAGGAGTCTGCCTTCTCTATCAAGTGCGAGACCGTTGCTTCCTCGTTCCCTGCCGTAACTTGCCGGGCCAGTAAATCCGGCAGGTTCAAGAAAGACAGAGAGTCCGNTTTTTGCGTTCCAGCAATGAATNCGGTTGTTAGGAATGTCACTAAACAACAGAGAGTGGGGAGGAAGGCCCCCATCTGCATCTGGAATCCAGACAGGCCCTTCTGACCAAGTAAAACCCATNGCAAGTACTTCNATCGTGGCGTCCTCGGGAATAAGTGCATCAATGTCTGAATGCAATCGCTCAATATTTCCAACACGTGGGAACATGTTATCTCCTGCTTGAAGTGCAGATGCTGGCGTCATGGTTGCAAGGAGGAAGAGGAAAACAAAAATACGTCGACATGGTACGGTGTTCACCATGGTTCATTCCTTTAGGCAGTTAGTCATAAGGTATTTGTCAAATAATGATCAATAACGTCGTCGTCAGGGCTTCTCAACCGGCACGTGCTTCACATATACCACAGACTACCGTTGTGCTGGATTCTGGAATCGGTGGAACGAGTGAGTCAATGACACAAAATCATGAATACGTGGGGGAGGGAGTTTACCATGAAGTTTTCAAAGGCCTCAGGATATCCTTTTAAATTCATGTGAAGATTCTTGCAGTTTATATATGCCACTCATCATTTTCTTACAGATCACCTTGTTCCGGGTGATTAAGCAACATGATGAAACATTTATACTTGGTTGATAGCAACATGGGTTCTTTATCGAAGAAGACTGCATCTGCAGATGGTTTTGGTCTGACGACATTAACAGCGTTAGTCATCACGGGAATGATTGGCTCAGGTGTTTTTGTAACATCAGGCTTCGCGCTTGAATCACTTGGCTCCCCCGTTGCTGTTCTGGCTGCTTGGATCGTTGGTGGCCTTGTTGCTCTGTGTGGAGCGGTTGCCTATGGGGGCCTTGCACGTCGGCTGCCCGAGTCTGGTGGAGAATATCTCTATCTTTCGCGCTGGCTCCATCCGTTTTGTGGTTTTCTTGCGGGCCTTGTTTCATTAACAGCCGGGTTTAGCGGAGGAATAGCTTTTGCGGCAATGACATGCCAGGAGTATGCGAAAGACATACTTGTGTTGCCAGCATGGATGCCAAGTCAGACGATTGCCACTGTGGTGCTCATTATTTGTTGTCTGATCCATGTCGAGGCAGGGCACGTTTCGGCACGACTCAATACCGGTATTGTTATTCTGAAAGTCCTGACAATTCTTGGCCTTATCTTATTTGGGTATTCGGTCGTTGGGTGGCCGTTGCAGGCCATGGAAAAGCCTGTAGATGTTCCATTAACCTCCGCAACCGTCGGTGGCTTTGCAATGACAGTCGTGTGGGTGATGTTCAGTTACACGGGATTTAACGAAGCGATCTACATTGCTTCAGAAGCTCGAGTTGGCCAACGAACTGTGCCGCGGGCTCTTCTTGCCGGCACGCTTATCACGACGGTTCTTTATTGTGCAATGAATGATGTTTTTCTTCGTTCAGCACCGATTGCCGATTTGATTGGTCAGTCGCAGGTTGCGGCGGTTGCAGCTGCAGCTCTCGGTGGTCAAACCGCGGAGTGGTGGATGCGGGTCGTGATTGTCCTTTCAACCCTGTCTGCTGCAGCAGGAATGACGATGGCCGGTTCACGTGTCGCAACGGCAATGGCGGACGATGGATTTCTCCCTGAATGGCTGCAAGGGCTAGCCGGTCGACGCAGAGCAGTTGTATTGCAAACGAGTCTCGCCCTTATCCTCGTCTATTTGACAACGTTGCGAGATTTGCTGGGCTCTCTTAGTGTGATGCTCTCGTTGTGCTCAGCCATGACTGTAGGAACGCTCTTTTTATCAACAACTCAGAACTACGATACACCTGATAAAAACGATAAGCCTGATACATATAAGTCGGTACAGCCATCACGGTTCGTGTTGGCTGCTGCAGCAATGTACTGCAGTGTGACACTTCTTTTTGCCGTATTGTATGGATGTCATGATCCATGGCAGTGGGGTGGGATTCTTTTAGTAGTCACCTTGGCAGCAGTACTCTGGCCATTTGTGAGGTCCTCAGCAACTGCACACGCTAATCATTCTCAACGCGACTAAGAATCACAATTAAAAACGTGGCGATTGGCCCCACAAGTAATGAGATAAGACACCAGACCAGCCCACTTCTACCTTTCCCTTGAGCCAAGCCAGCATTGATGAGTGAAAGTGTTCCCCAGCCGACAAAAAAACTTGAATCGAGCATTGTTTTGACCACTCGCTATGAATCAGAATCCTGCCATGCCGAGACGGGAACACAACTACAAAACAGATTCCGGTCACCATGTACGTTATCGACTCGACCAACCGGAGGCCAGTACTTTCTGCGCTTTAAGTCTGCGACAGGAAAAACTGCTTCTTCTCGAGTGTAAGGCCTGGTCCAGTCTTGGCCTGCAATGCAACTTGCGGTATGTGGAGCATTGATGACAGGGTTATTATCTTGTGGCCATGTGCCTTCCTCGACGTGCCGAATCTCTTCACGAATTGCAATCATTGCTTCGATGAATCGATCAAGCTCCTGAAGATCTTCGCTCTCTGTCGGTTCAACCATCAGGGTTCCGGGTACTGGAAAGCTGAGTGTTGGTGCATGGAATCCGTAGTCAATAAGTCGTTTGGCAACATCTTCTGCAGTGATGCCACTCGTTTCCTTGAGCGGCCGCAGGTCCAGGATGCATTCGTGGGCGATGCGTCCATTTGTCCCTGTATAAAGTGTGGGGTAATGATCTCGAAGCCGCACGCTAACGTAATTGGCTGCTAAAATCGCAGCTTCTGTCGAGTGTCGTAAACCTGAGCTACCCATCATACGACAGTACATCCAGCTAATCGGGAGAACGCCGGCATTTCCCAAAGGTGCGGCAGAAATTGCACCGACTCCACCACTCGTTTGAACACCTGCGGTTTCATGGCCGGGCAGAAAAGGCACAAGGTCTTCAACAACGCAGACTGGCCCAACCCCAGGTCCTCCACCGCCATGTGGAATACAAAATGTTTTGTGAAGATTGAGATGACTCACGTCACCACCAAAGTGCCCGGGTTCGGCAGTTCCAACTAATGCGTTCATGTTGGCACCATCGACGTACACCCGTCCACCATGATTGTGAACGATATCGCAAAGATTTTTGATCTCTGATTCAAAAACGCCATGTGTGCTCGGGTACGTAATCATCACAGCAGCTAACTGATCAGTGAACTGTTCACACTTCTCCCGAAGTTCGACAAGGTCTACGTTCCCTTGGTCGTCACACCCGGTGACAACAACTTTCATGCCAGCCATCTGTGCACTTGCAGGATTTGTGCCATGTGCTGATGCCGGAATCAGACAGATGTTTCTATGACCTTCTCCTCGAGCACGTTGCCAGGCTCGAATGACAAGGAGTCCGGCATATTCTCCTTGGCTGCCGGCATTGGGTTGAAGGCTGATGTCGGCATATCCAGTGGCTTCACTCAGCCACTCACAAAGTTGCTCTTGGAGAATCTCATATCCTTTAAGCTGGTATGACGGTGCAAAGGGATGGATGTGGGCAAACTCAGGCCAACCGATCGGAATCATTTCACTCGTTGCATTTAGCTTCATCGTGCAACTTCCCAATGGAATCATCGTTCGATCGAGTGCGAGGTCACGATCAGCTAATTCACGAAGATAGCGAAGCAACTGTGTTTCACTGCGATGTGAATGAAAAACAGAATGACTCAGGAAGTCGGTCTTTCGTATGGAGGCTTCCGGAAGAAGTGACAGAGTAGATGTTTCCCAAGAAGCTATGTCAGCTTCAACATCTTCAGGCGTTGTAAAAATATTCCAGAGGGCCATCACGTCCGCGGTAGTGGTGGTTTCATCA
>NZNR01000065.1 GCA_002694955.1 Planctomycetaceae bacterium | reverse complement strand
CAGCAGCAAGTGCCCAAATGGTTGAAGCCGTCGTTCGTGACAAGAAAAGGCTGGTGCCGTGTGCGGCCTATTGCGATTCAGAGTATGGGGTTGGCGGGTATTTTGTTGGTGTCCCAGTCATCCTCGGCGGGAGCGGCGTAGAGAAGATCGTTGAACTTTCGCTGCTGCCGGATGAAAAAGCAGCTTTGGATAAAAGCATCGAGGCAGTCCGAGAACTTGTTGCTGCAATGGGACGGCTAACCGCCTAAGCTTGGCCTTCGCCAGTCCTCCTGGCTTACCCCCGTTAACGAAATTCTCCTCAATCATGTTGTTTTTATAGGGCAATGCTGCCATTGCTCGGATTGTGCGACTGCGTTAAAAACCCGAAACACGGTGGCACGGGCATGTTTGTTTGTGCTGAAACAGGCCAGTGAAAACTGGTGGTTGGCCGAGAGTTTTGTAGAGGAGCAGGAATGGTTAAGCAAAGAAACTGCTGGATTGGAGACCGCAGCAGCGGGCCTAACACATCATGTGGGGGCCGCCTACCTAGCCAGTCTGCGGTTGAACAGGATCGCATCTTTTTGCCTCTGGGATACGAACCGGGATATGACTACCCACTCCTGGTGTGGCTCCCGCAATCAGACGATGCTTCCTTTGACTTGGGCCGCACGATGATGCGGATGAGTCTGCGGAACTATCTTGCAGTAGTGCCCACTGTTCCGTCTGATTCCGAGAGTTGCTTTTCTGCAATCGATACAATGATTGATCGATATAGTGTCCATCGCCGACGAGTTTATCTTGTTGGTGTTGGTGCAGGTGGGGAAAATGCTTTTCGTTTCGCGTGTCAAAATCCAGAATCATTGGCCGGCGTTGTTTCAGTGAATGGCCGCTTTCCTTT
Source organism: Planctomycetaceae bacterium (assembly GCA_002694955.1). The sequence continues at coordinate 6,309 of NZNR01000065.1, read as the reverse complement.
CAATGAACGGTTGCTCGGGCAGTTTGAGTGCGTTCGCTCGTTGCCGATGATGTTGTGCTGTGACGAAAGATTGCACGTAGCAGATTCATTGATGGTCCGTGACATTGATGCAACACTGCGACTCTTTCATGCTGCAGGTCGGCTGTTATCACTCCGGGTTTATCGTGATAAAAGCAAGGATAGTTTTTCCGAGGTGCAGTTGGCAGACATTGTTGGTGATATTGACCGGTGGATTATGGATGAAGTGTGCCGCGTGCCAGATGATCAGGTGACCGCCCTTGTTTAGTCGGGCATGCTCAAAAATGAAGTAGGTGCTGAGATGAAGGAATCAGAAGTATCATTACCGTCCACTGCAGGCTGGCAACTGGTGGTAAATCTTCCCAGTATTGTAGATCGTGTTGTCAGCGATTTGCAGCGGCAGCATGCTGATACAGGGGTGCCTCTACCTCGTGTCGTCGTTGATGTTCCTTGTTCTCAAAGGTTTGAGGGTGATGCTGTTGCTCTGGCTGACTTGCTTAGTTTTTGGCTCCAGGATGCGGTGCGGGCTGCAGCTGGTAATGCTGCGATGGCACGCACAGCAGAAGTTCTGGTAACAAGTGTTGAGTATCCAGACTGTGTTGAGATTGAAATTGCCGACAGCGGTCCATCGCTCGCAGAGCGGCGGAGTTTTGCTGGGGGTGTAGTCGGTCAAGTTCATCTAAGTTCTCAGCAGAAGTTGCTTGAGCAGGTCCGTGGGGATGTGCGACTTGACGATTGTGCTGAGGGTGGTGTGGCGGTGACGTTACGGATTCCAAAGGTGGTCTCGCGGCGAATGGCTGCTTAATTTTTCACCATTCCTGAAATGGAGATTCTGCATGGATGCAGCAATCGAAGCGGGTTCAAGACGTCAGTCTGGCGTGCGACTAGTTCAAGTGCTTGGGCTGCTTTTCTTTCTGCTTGTAGGATTAGCGGGTGGGATTTTTGTCAAATTTCCTGAAAGGGAAAAGGCTGGCGAAGTCGAATTGCTCGCTGGCGCGGTACTCGGCCCTGCTGATTTGGCTGTCATCGAGGCCGTCTTCGATCGATCTGGCCTTGATTCGTATCGGGTGGAAGACGGTCGGCTCTATGTGGATGGTGGGCGGCAGAGTAGCTATTTGAGAGCGGTTGTCGACGCGGGTGCATTGCCTCTGGAGTTCGGTGGAAGTCTTCGGCGGGCCGTTGAAAGTGACAGTCCTTGGCGAAGTAAAGAGACTCAGGCCGAGTTGGTTCGGGTCGCTACTCAAGAAGAGTTATCGCTGGTTATTCGGTCAATGCCGGGGATTGAACAGGCCTCGGTACTTTGTTCGGGAAGTAATTCAGAGGGACTGTTTCGTAATGCGAAGGCAGATGAACTTACAGCGAGTGTCAGTGTCCGTACAGATTCAGACGAAGAGTTGGATCGACACCGAGTGCAAGCGATTCGTGTGCTAGTGGCCTCTTCAATCGCAGGGCTGCGAGTAGAGCAAGTAGCGCTTACCGATCTGCGAAGCGGACAGGTCTTTGATGGTCCGCTCGTGTCGGAGTCTGAATTTGTTACTGCAGACCCAGGTCGAGCTAGAGCTGTTGCGTATGAGCAGCACGTCACCGCAAAGATAAAGCAGGCGTTGGCTTTCATTCCAGGCGTTTTTGTTGAGGTGAACGCGTCTGCCATCGAGCAGGCGGCTGATGGTGTCGAGGATAAAAGAAAAACAGGAGGTAGTGTCCGGGCAGCAGCAAATGTGCCCGCCATTGTCGGCGTTGGCCCAGTTGNNANGAATCGNAAGGAGATCGCGAGGCAGGTTGTTCATGTTTCCGTAGCGATTCCCCAAGCATACCTCGATCGTTTGCGTGAGGAAGTCTACGCAGATGTTGCAGATNCAACCGGTTCTGAGCTTGAGAGGCTGCGAGTTCTTGTTGCAGGTTTGGTTCCTGCAACTGANCCGTGGGGNCGTGCTGTAGTTACGATTACTCGCTATGCAGGTCANGGTGCAGTTCGCAGGGCNCCAGATACCAAGGANNTCTCGAGGCAAGGGAATCGTAATGACGTGGATCCCACGCCGCCGCCGGCATACTCTTTGTCCACTTTTTTTCCAGTTGAACAGAATTTTTCAATCCCATCCTCTGTGGCAGAAACACGTATCGCGTTATACGGTCTCCTGGCATTAGGCCTCTCTGTTGTTCTTATGTGGTGGCCGGCGTGGCGAAGGCAGGGGCAACGGTTGAACGCTTCGAAAGATCATAACCGCGATCTGATTGATTGGGCGACTTTCAGGCGATCGTATCAGCCTGAAGGGCAAGATGAGGCGTAGTGAGCCCTATGGAAAAAAATTATTGTTGTGAGGATAGGTTGCTTCATGTCTTTTTAAGCATGGCAATATTCATGTCTTCTCCTGCTGTGCTAGTAGCGGATGACGTTCTTGGCACAGCCATTACGACAGGTAGCCTGCCTAGTATCCCACTTTCTTTGGAAGGAGAAGCAGTAAGTCGCCCTTCGGAGCAAGCGAGCGACCTCGTCTGGGGTGGTGAGATGGCTTTCGACTGGAAGGCGTGGGCCGTAGTTGGTGTTGCAGGAATTGTATTGATTGGCGTGCGGCTCTTTGGTCGCCGGCCAGTGTTTAAAATCCCCAGCGATGTGTTTGAGTTGCTTGGCGAGGCGACGCTTGGAAACGGGCAAACAGTTCGGATTGTTCGATTTGGCCCAAAAACACTTTTGGTTAGTACGGGGAACGGTGGTCCCAAGACGCTCTCTGAACTTGATGATCCTTTGGCTACGGAATGGATTGCTGCGGCTTGTCGTGGAGAACAGACGCTCCGGTCTTTAGCGAGCCACGCAGCAAGTGATGATTGTGCGAGTGGTGCCGATGGAGCCAATGTTCGTCAATTAGTTCAGGAAGAAGATGGAAGTGCTTCCGTTTGTTCACAGCAGTCTGAGGTGGCGTAATGAATGCCCTCACTTCAGTATCGAAAAGAAATATCCTCGCTCTGTTGCTCGCTTTTGTTGCGTCAGGTGCAAACGCGGAAGAAATCCAGCCAGATGCTGNTGCGTCGCAGTCGGTGGCAGGAAGTGACAGGAGTGACGTGGCGGATACTACCGAAAGCGTTTTGTCGGTAGACGGAGATCAGATGNATNCTGATNTATCTGACTTTTTTGATCGTCGTTGGGCNGATCGTCTCCTGCCAGCGGCATTAACTTTTGGNGTNATGAGTCTCGCNCCAGCGCTCTTACTCATGACAACCTGCTTCGTTCGNATGTCGGTAGTCTTGTCGCTTACAAGACAGGCAATTGGTACTGTGAATCTCCCTTCAACCCAAATTATTACGTCGTTGGCGTTGTTTCTGTCCGCGCTTGTGATGTGGCCAATTTGGACATCTGCTTATCAAGCAGGGGTTGAGCCCTATCAGACAGGCGAAATTACACTCCAAGAAGCACTCGAACGAGGAAGTTTGCCGGTGCGTCGCTGGATGGCGTTTCAAATAGAAGAAGCAGGTAATCGTGACACTGTTGCGTTGTTTCTCCAGCAGCACCCAAGTGGCACGAAGGAGGTGAACAGTTATGACCAAATACCCACAGAGGTTCTGCTGCCAGCTTTTCTTGTGAGTGAGTTGGAGGTCGCATTTATGATTGGCTTTCGTATTCTGCTGCCATTCCTTGTGCTTGATTGCGTTGTCGCAACGCTTGTTGTCTCAACGGGGCTTGTCATGTTGCCCCCTACGATCGTTTCTCTGCCGTTGAAGTTGCTCGTGTTTGTCATGGCGGATGGCTGGTCTCTTGTTGTGCGGGGACTGCTCGATGGAGTCCGCTTAAATGCATCCTAATGGTTGAAGGTTTTTGTTTCCCTCACTCTGTTTTGGCGGCTCACAGGAAGTTTTAGTATGGCAAGTTTTGACCTTGTTTCACTTGTTCGGCATGCACTTGTCGAAGGTGGTTTGCTGCTGGCTCCAGCGCTTCTGGCTGGCTTGTCGGTGGCTTTGGTAGTCGGTGTTCTGCAGTCAGCCACTGGGATCCACGAGCCCCTTATCGGCATGGTTCCCCGAATTGTGGTCATTGTTGCTGTCGTGTTCGTAACAGGTGGTTGGATGGTAGAACGATTTGTNAGCCTTTTTCAAGCTAGCGTTCTTTCGCCTTAGTGGAGTTTTTGTTNCTCATGTCAATGGCGTATGTTTCGTTGGCCGCTGTGCCTTTAAGCACTATCGGGCTCTTTGACTTATTCGCTGGTTCAACACTGCCCGTCTTTGCTGGAGTGCTGACTCGTATTGCTGGTGTNTTGCTTGGTGGCGGCATGCGGCTTTTTCCAGGAGGAACTATTCATCTTCGGCTTGGGCTGCTTTTTGTTCTTGGTTTTGCCGCTGCCCCACTAGCGATCTCAGTAGTAGAGTCGCAGAGTGTTTCTGGTCAGTTGTCGTTGTTGCTGATATTTTCAGAATTACTCATTGGTGTTTGTCTTGGCTTATCAATAAGTNTTCTGGCTACAGTTTTCGAGTCTGTAGGAAGTGTGCTTGCCAATGTCGCCGGACTGAACTGGGCAGATGTTTTTACGCCNGGTGGTAGTGGAGGGCCAGGTGTTGCTCGTCTTTGCGGGTGGGTCGGCCTTGCCTCGTTTGTTGCAGCCGGTGGTCAACAGTTGGTGGTTGGCGGCTTGGTGAATAGCTTTTTGCAGATGCCTGTAGGTGCACTTTCAGAAACATCTGAATTACTCGGAGTGCCAGTGGTAATGAGGTTGATCGAATTGCCATCTCTTTGTCTTCAGCTGACCCTGGTGGTTTCCGCTCCTATTCTGGTTGCTTTAATCACAGCACATCTGACGGCCACAATCTGTATGCGTTCGATAGCGGTTACTCCTGGCCCGGGGGTTCTGCAGGGCATCGCAGCTGCCGTGATGCTTGGCGGCCTAGTTGTTGGAAGCCAGCAGTGGGCAGGTCATGCCGGGGAAATCCTTCGTACTCCATTCGAGAACAGCTTTGGGGTAGCAGGAGCTCTAGGTTCTGCAGCCAGCGAGGATGCTGTTGAGGCGGGAGGTTGAATCANTGAGTCAAAGCCANGATCGAACCATTCCAGCCACGCCTCGTCGCAGAGAAGACGCTCGAAANAAGGGTCTGGCTCCAACAGGTGCNGTATTGGGATGGCCTGCTATGGCAGCAGTGGTTTTAATTGCACTGCCATTTTGGTTTCGTGCGACTGCCTCGGCCGCAGTCGCTGCAATCCAAGATATTCAGATGACTGATGGANGCAGAGGAGAACAAGTCCTTTTGCCCATTGTTTTTCCAACCATAATTGTTGTCNGCCTTGCTCTTGGTGTCATGTTACTAGTTCGTACATTTTTTGATGGTGCGGTCTGGCGACTTGACCGAATCGTTTTTCGATTTGAACGGATTGATCCAAGGGTTGGGCTGCAGCGTATCGCATCCTCGGCCACTGGTGTTCGGGTGGTGCTTTCTTTTGTTGGTTTTGCTGTTCTTGCCACCGCGGCGTGGTTGTTGGCAGGCCCACTCCTCGTTGTTCTTGCTGAGTTGCCAGCGAGTCTCGGNCGTGGGGTAGGGCAGGGTGGTGCCGTGATGTCTGCTGCTGTGGGCTATCTGTGGGGCATTCTCACCGTTGCGATCGCTGTAACTGTCATGGATTGGTGGCTTCAACGATTCCGTTTTGAAAGAAAGATTCGAATGACTCCGAGTGAGTTGCGTGAAGAGTTGCGGAGCCTGAAAGCAAATCCTAAGGTGCGGTGGCAGCGGAATAAGTAGCAGACTTCATACGCGCAGCTCGCTCTCGGTAGTCCGCTCGGGGCATCTCCTCAGTGCTTCTTGAACTGGGCCGTCAAGAAACTCATCAACCTGAGTAACCGCTCTTCCTTCAAGGCCTTCTATTGTCAGTGCGGCCTGAAGATCAACGTTCTTAAAAAGCGGGTCTGCCGCGAGACGTTCGACCAGGTCGTTGTCACGGCCTTCTCGGATGCCTGCTGTGGCTGCGTGGCTGTGGCGACGAATGGCTTCGTGAAGTTCTTGTCGATCACCACCGGCAGTTGTAGCTGCCATCAAGAGGCGTTCGCTAGCCAAGAATGGAACGTGCTGCTCAAGATTTCGGTGAATGCTGCCAGGGAGTACGACGAGTCCGCCAGCAATGTTTGAATAGATTACGAGTATTGCATCTGTTGCGAGGAAAGCCTGTGGTAGTACAAGGCGACGAGGAGCCGAGTCATCGAGTGTTCGTTCATACCATTGCACTGCAGCTGTTTGGCTGGCTGTTTGCTGAAGTCCCATGATAAACCGACTGAGGCCGCACATTCGTTCTGCTCTCATTGGATTTCTCTTGTAGGGCAT
>NZNR01000064.1 GCA_002694955.1 Planctomycetaceae bacterium | reverse complement strand
GCACAAAGCTATCTAAACCATGAGCATGGAGTACTTGTCCTCGCCACGTATCATTACGCACCCCAGAGTCATCGACACCACCTTCAACGGTCGGCAATTTGACTGTTCGTTTCCGAGTAAGTTCTCCCTTTCCAGAGAGCCTCTCTGTTGACGCTAAATTTTCACTTACATCCCCGTCATTAGCGAATTGCCGAGTAACGTCAGTTTGCCGTCGACGTGCGTGACGGTTTTTGCGAAAGGCGACACGGGATGTTCGCGAATTTTTCATATCTTAAGCATACACAGCGGACCGCTTTCATTGATACTCCTCCAGTGATAGCACCGCCCACACATACTCTCATTCCAATGAAAACTATCGTCTGCGACGGGACTCTAAGCCAGATGCCTGAAGGAGGCTGCGACTAAAAACATCTGTCTCGGCAAGTTTACTCTTGGCATCATCGGTCGCACCCAACTCTGCAGGATCATAGAAAACTTCGAAAGCATATTTGGCAAACGACAGCGTATCACCTGGTTTAACATGCTGTTCGCTCACGCGCACGCCGTTCACTTTCGTTCCATTGCTGCTGTTAAGATCTCGAACAACCCAGATGCCTTCTTCAACAACAAGCTCACAATGACTCCCTGAAATAGTAGGGAATCTCAGGACAACATCGGCAGACTCTCGGCGACCAACCACGAGGGTCTTCTTCAGCAAGGGGATCGAGTCCCCTCCTCCAATGGGTTGTAATTCGCCGAACATCAGTTGGACTCTCCGGCGTTACGATTCATATCAAACTTATTTCTTAGCATGCTAACTAAACTATACGATGAAAAAGACTGTCCTGCATATTCCCTCGCCATGTTTTGCACCATTTTCCTGCGGCCTGCGTCCGATTACGCACTTGCAGCCCAAACCAGCACGTACCGCTTGCCCTTCGTCGTGTGCCGTGCGACGATTCTGAAAGAATCTGAGTGGGCCGGGCAGTCGCTGGCCGAACATATTTTTCGGTATCGAAATTGGCATTTTCATCTTTCGAGATGTTGTGGCAATTTTTGTACCAAAAATATTCTGGCGAGAGGAAAGTCCGGGCTCCGTAGGATGCGATGGTGGGTAACGCCCACCAGCCGTGAGGCTAGGGAAAGTGCCACAGAAAACAGACCGCCAGCATGCTCTGGCTACTGGTAAGGGTGAAAAGGTGAGGTAAGAGCTCACCAGCAGGCCGGGTGACCGGCCTGGCTTGGTAAACCCCATCGGGAGCAAGGCCAAACAGAAAAGAGTCCGCTTGAAACAGCGGCCTGAGGCGATCCGCCTCGGTTTCTTTTCGGGTGGGCTGCTTCAGGTGGCAGGTAACTGTCATCGTAGAGAAATGATTGCTGCTTTTGGGCTTTGCCCAAAAGAACAAAACCCGGCTTACAGGCCCACTCAGATTTTTTACAGCTTAAGTATTTCGGGTGAATCTCATTCAATATGATCTTCGGGCACGAGATCCCGACATGCGCTTTCATCTAATAATTTGAGCAATTTAGAGATGCAAAGTTTGTTAATACTCACGTTCATCTCCTGAGCCTCCGCTTTGAGTGTTTCGTGAAGCGACATGGGCATCCTTACAGTGACTACTCGCTGAGCCTCCCGAACTGGTGTTTTCTCCTGCTGTCTTTGCCTGAGGGCATCCAGCATTTCCCGTATTCGTGCATATTCAGCAGAGCACTCAAAACGCATGAGAGAGTCTGGCGTTTGGAAGGTCCGCCGCACGATACCATCGAGCCCCATTACTTCACGAAAAAAAACGATCCAGTCCGGTTCAGCGGCAAAAAGTCGTTCTGCCACCTCAAGAATTGCCTGCGCATCATGCCCGGCCACGCTGTCGGCGGATTTATCAGAATCTTTATGAATAAACGCTGGCATTCATGACTCCTTCCATGATGTCGACTCAAGCCAAAGAGGTAGAGGCTTCATCATTCACTCGGCTAGAACTCTCTTGCGAAACGCATGTAACTATGGGCGAGAAGTCAAGCAGTCAATGCAAGTCATTTGCTATCAATGACTTAGCACAACAAACGGACGCGCGCCTAGAGAGTGGGCTCGCATGCCTGGGCGACGGGCACCGGCCTCTCTGCCTAGAAATTGCGCAGCGCCCCAGTTTCTCATTGACCAGGTGTCCAGTGCTTGCTGGACCTCGTTTTCAAAGGTCCAGCCGCGTATTTAGCGTTTAATAAAAGCAGATTGGCGATTCTCCACTGACCAAACCACTTCCACTTTCATTCTGCGTCGAATCATTTCGCAGTTTACTGCTATCCACTCTGAAAATTTTCCACCACGCAAGAAATGCTGCTGACAGCTCGCCAGACGAACTTCTTCTTNCCATCACTGCGTNAGACCCTTACCGATCACAATNCAAAACCGGCACTGGACACTACCCCAAAACAGAGGCGGCTACGTGCCAACGACACTCACAATAAGCATAAGCAAACTATTTCATCCGTCATAAGCGAACTATTCCATTCGTCGCGCCTACATGAGGTCCGCGTAAGCATCACCTGAATGAGCGGATACCCCAAACACGGAGTTGATTGTTAGGTGAATACCTACTTTCCGGAATGCCTGGCAAAGACACACTTTTTGGTGACGCCGNTANNAATGTTCNTATAGACAGTAGCCCGCAACATGAAAGTACTCAAAGCGGGTTGATACACGCTATTACGCTGATTCAACACTCACGCCAAACAATGATCAGACACCAATTCTCTGCATTTCGTATTTGCGAGCGATGCTCGCCCAGCCAAGCAGTAACTTCTTGTATTCAGCGAATTATTTTGCTCGGTTCACGCTCTTGTGTAATTCAGCGCGGGATCATCAAAAAGAGAACCTGAGAAATTTTCCACAAATTTAAATATTTGAGGAACTACGCCGTTCATTATCCACGCCATGATCATTCAGTATATGATTTCGAAAAAGCTTAAAACTATTTACACAGCCACCACTCAAAACCTTGATGCCGCAGGTATATCAAAAGCAACACCAAGCCATACTTAACAGAAACGATTCTTTCGAAAGAATTGCTCTGGCCANACTGCGACAAGCTCAAAAAAAGAAAAACAGTNACATNGGCTGCCGAGTCTTGTGNCCAATAGAACAGAAGGTGGCCCAACAAATATTTTTTCTCGTAAATCGCGGAACCACCACCTTTATAAAGGCTGCCAAAATAGGCGTGCCCTTCCCGAAGACTGCGTTACAAAATCNGAAACTCGATTGGGTTGTTACGAAAGAATACGCAAACAAAATCTCCATGCTAGCCTTCACGAACAAAAAGAAGAACAAATTAGCATTGATTCATTTTCTCACGAGGAGAACCAGCTGCAACGGCAGGAATATTCTTAGAACTGATATCAGANGACNGAAAACTATCGTCACTCATAATTTGAACAGCCACTCGTTTATAGGACGGTGTCCGTGAAAGCGGATCGACTTCTGTTGGAACAAGAACATTACTTTCTGGATAATACATGGCGACACATCCTTTGCGNATGTCNGGATAGGCTGAGANAGTCACCCCGCGCATTTCACCGGAAGCACTTGTCACGCGACAGAGACCTCCTTCCATGAGACCAAAACTACGAATGTCGTCAGGATGCATTAAGACAATGTCTCGCCTGCTCTGATTCCGATAGAGATCTTCCTCTTCATAAACAACCGTATTGAATTGGCCTTCGCTCCGAATTGTCATTAACTGGAGGCCATCTGGTGCATCTGGCAAGTCATGAACATGAAGCGTTGCTTTACCATCAGGGGTGGGGAATATAGGAGTATCAAGAGCACGGCCAGGAATCGAGAACTCTTCTTTGGTTTGATCCATTGCAGAAATTTTCTCAAGACCTGGGATCACACGACCAATTGCCTTGCGGATTGTGCTGGTATGCGCCATTTCGNGCCAGTTTATNGGCCCACTGGTTCCGAGTATTCGNCATCCCAACTCAGAGATGATTTCAACTTCACTTCGTGGACCATAGTCAACAGTCTGCTCGTGCCTTGGCGTTCCCCCATCAGAAAGCCGCACATAACTAAACATACTCTCTTGAGTTGAGGGCTCCGGCTCTTCGTCGCGGGCAAGAACAGGAAGAATAATTGTTTCGCCTCGAGCGAGCCCACAGGCATGCCCCGTATTCAATGATGTATTCATATACACNGTCATATCAGTGCGACCGAGTGCTCGCTTCGAAAAACTGGCATCTGGGCTTGCCCCATACAAATTTCCTCCAAGGCAAAAGGAGAATTCCATATCCCCTCGCTCTGCCGCCTCAAGGCACTCGAGCGTGTCAAACCCTCGAAACGATGGCAACTTCACACCAAGTTCAGACTCGAGCCGTTCAAATATTTTCTCTTTCAGTTTTGGTGTAACGCCAACCGTACCCATTCCCTGAACATTTGAGTGGCCACGAATTGGCTGAAGGCCGGCACCTGGGCGACCAATCATGCGTCGCATGAGGGCAAGTTGTGCAATAGCCTGTACGGTAGCTGAACCATGAAGATGATGGGTCACTCCCATCGTCCAGGCAAAGACAGCCCGCTTTGAAGAAGCGTACTGTTCCGTAACGTGGTTAATCTCTTCTTGAGCAACTCCCGACTTTTCAACAATCTCATTCCATGACAACTCATCAAGACGTTGCGATAATGCATCCCAACCCTGCGTATGACCAGCAAGAAATTCTTCATCAATAATAGGTTCGGCGTCTCCCTCTTTACAAATAGCATGCATCTCTTTCAACCGCTTCATGATTCCGTAGAGGAGCGCAAGATCACCGCCTAGACATGGCTGAATGTAGGTACTCGCTATTTTTGTTCCAAATAGCAGGCTAAGGGGATCACTGGGAACTGAAAAATTCACAAGGCCTGTTTCAATCATGGGATTCACGACAACGATCTTGCCACCGCGTCGTCGAACCATCATTAACGACCTAATTATTCGAGGGTGATTACTAGCTGGATTACCTCCTATCAGCATGACAAAGTCGCTTCTCTCAAGATCATCCAGCTTAATTGTGCCTGCTCCGGTACCAATAACACTTGTTAGCCCAACACCACTTGCTTGATGACAGTAGTAACTACAGTTATTCACATGATTCGTGCCGTAGAGCCTTGCAAACAACTGCAAAAGGAATCCCGCCTCGTTACTCGAACGTCCTGAGAAATACCAAAAACTTTTTCTTGGTTCTGTGTTACGGAGTTTTGTGACGATACGTTCCATCGCCTCACTCCACGTTATTGGCTGATAATGCTGACTCCCTTTTTTTAACAGGAGTGGCTTTACAAGCCTTCCAGCATGTTCCAACTGATACGGCGTAAATTTACTAAGTTGGGCAATCGAGTATTTTTGAAAAAAATCATCTGGGATTCCACTCTGCATGTCCCCCACCATGGCTTGAAATGATTTCTTGCACACTTCTGGAAAATGGCCTGATTCATTAACCATGCCGCCTGCCTGCCCGCCCATACCAAGGGCACACGTTTTACACGTATTTTTACTCCGCATTGCTTTCCATAGAGACCAGAAACCACCAGCATCGTATGCCTTTTTCAAGGTATATCGTATTGCTCTCCAACCACCACCAGTTCGCACTTTCGCCATGCATTCACACTTTCAGTCTTCTTGGTTTTTGAATCACACTTATCCCAAGCGGACAGTAACTGTCTTATCCTCTAAATACGCATCGAGACCACGCTGTCCAAGCTCTCGACCAAAGCCAGACTGCTTAAACCCACCAAATGGTGCGGCCGCATCAAAAATGTCGTAGCAGTTGACCCACACTGTTCCAGCTCGTAATCGGTGTGCCAACATGTGCGCTTTATTTACATTTGATGTCCATACTGCAGCAGCCAGACCAAATGTCGTAGCATTTGCGCGATGAACTAATTCATCAATATCTGAAAATCGTAGAACAGATAATACGGGACCAAATATCTCATCTCGAGCGATAGCCATCTCATCCTGCACCTGTGTAAAAACAGTTGGTTCAACAAAAAACCCGCGATCGCCAATGCGTTGTCCCCCTGTTGCACAAACGGCTCCTTCCTTTTGGCCCTGTTTGATATAACCCATGATCTTTTCAAATTGATCACGATCAACCTGTGGGCCCTGTTCGGTGGCTGGATCAAAAGGATTTCCAACCCGACGTTTCCTCGATAATTCGATAACCTTTTCCACAAAAGAATCATGGATTGAGTCTTCAACAAACAGCCGAGAACCAGCGCAACAGCATTGGCCCTGATTCAGGTGTATACCAAGATGAGCACCTTCTGCTGCAGCGTCCAAGTCGGCGTCGGCAAGCACAATGTTTGGACTTTTACCACCGAGCTCAAGCGTTATCCTTTTCATCGTATCTGCGGCCTGACGCATGATCACCTTCGCTGTTTCACCAGACCCCGTAAATGCAATTTTGTCTACTCCGGGATGCTTGACGATTGCAGCACCAGCTGTTGGACCAAATCCGGGCACAACATTAATGACTCCGTCAGGGATCCCCGCTTTCTGCGCGAGACGAGCTAAACGAAGACAAGTCAACGGTGTCTGTTCAGCCGGCTTCATGACAATCGTACAGCCCGCTGCAAGCGCCGGCCCCCATTTCCATGCCACCATGAGAATTGGAAAATTCCATGGGATGATTTGCCCAGCAACACCTACCGGTTCACGCCGTGTATAGCAGAGGAAATCACCGTTCACAGGGATTGTTGAGCCGTGGATTTTATCTGCCCACCCAGCGTAGTACCGAAGGCACTCAATCGCTAAAGGAATATCAACATTCCGAGAATCTTTCAGCGGCTTTCCATTGTCAAGAGACTCGATGGCCGCAAGTTCATCAATTTCTGCTTCAATAAGGTCACAAAGCCGGTGCATGACTTTGCCCCGCTCCCGAGCATTCAGTCGGGGCCAGGGTCCTTCATCAAAAGCCCGACGTGCTGCTTGAACAGCATGCTCAATATCAGTTGCATCACCTTCTGCAACCTGCGTGATCACCTCTTCATTTGCTGGGTTAACCGTGTCAAAGGTCTTTCCAGACTGGGCTGGAATCCACTGGCCATCAATAAAAAGTTGTGTCTGCCGAATGGTTGGAGTAGGCATTGAACTTGGCATCTCAATCCTCGTTTTGTAGGAGCTGTCACAGTGTTGCGGCATTGTACTTGGCATGAAACGGTTGCCGGATGCATCCTAACCGCGCTATGATAGAATCATCAAAGGGATTGCTTCTTGCCACTGTGGCATGGGTCCCTAAATTGTTTAGAAAATTATGAGAAAAACGGGTTTATCCTGCTCATAGTGAAAACAGCACCTCATCCACACGTAGGAGTTTTCGATGGAGTTCCTGAAAACATTTCAACGACTCACAGCCGGAACAGCGGCCATCGCCGTAGTATGCACCGCAAGTTATTGCATGGCAGATCTTGTTAGTGGCCCTCAACCAGAAGAAACTGTTGGCGCGTTCACCGTTACGAAAGCAGCCGGCAATCCAAGTGATGGTGTCGAAGATGGGAAACGGCTTTGCTATCGCTGCAGAATGGGCAGTCGGCCAGTAGTGATGATATTTGCCCGAACTGCTGATCAGCCATTAGCAAAACTTGTGAGTGAGTTAGAGGGCGAGATTGAAGAACACGCTGATGCAAAATTGTGTAGCTTCGTCAACATGATCGGCGGAGATAGCGATAGCCTGACGAATA
>NZNR01000063.1 GCA_002694955.1 Planctomycetaceae bacterium | reverse complement strand
CAGTGGCCAAACTCCCTTGATGAAAATCATCTCGAACTCTCTTGGGAAGTTGCACACGAACCAAGCTATTCAGGACCTGTAGTCGTTGGAAACCGAGTATTTACAACTGAAACTGAAAAGAAGAAAAACGAGGTTGTCTACGCGTATGACAAGATAACTGGTGAGGAACTCTGGCGAACCGAGTGGGAAGGGGCCATGACGGTGCCGTTTTTCGCCGCGTCAAATGGCAGCTGGATTCGGGCAACACCAGCATGTGACGGAGAAACTCTTTACGTTGCTGGCATGTGCGATGTCCTTTACGCACTCAACTGCGAAACTGGTGACACAAAATGGCATGTTGACTTTAAGAAACGCTTCGATTCGCCAATGCCAGCATTTGGTTTTGCGTCTTCACCGCTCGTACACGGCGATGCGATTTTTGTACAGGCTGGAGGGGGATTCATCAAACTCAACAAAACAACTGGAGAAACTCTCTGGAGAGTTGCAGTAAATGGTGGCGGAATGTTTGGGAGTGCGTTTAGCTCTCCTGTCATGACAACGCTTGAAAATAAAAATATCCTTCTTGTACAGACGAGAAAGTCACTTAAAGGAATCGATCCTCTAACGGGTGAGGAAATGTGGTCGCAAGATATCGAAGCCTTTCGTGGCATGAATATCCTGACGCCTACTGTTCATGATGGCACTATTTTTACAAGTGCTCATTCTGGTCGCTCACAACTCTGGAGACATACCGGCCAGAGTCCTTCACTTGAGGAAATCTGGTCTGGGAAATCTCAGGCCTATATGTCATCACCAGTTGTCATCACTGGCCATCTTTATCTCCACCTAAGAAACCAACGGATCGTTTGTATAAATTTAGAAACGGGTGAAGAAAATTGGAGAACGACTCCTTTCGGGAAATATCAGAGCATGGCCGTTCTGGACGACAAGATTCTCGCACTTGATGAAACGGGTGAATTACTACTGATTCGCGCCAATCCAAATAAGTTTGACCTCATCGATAGACGACGTATCGCTGAAAATAATACCTGGGGGCATATTGCTGTGAGTAAGAATCAGATATTCATACGCCGGCTTGATGGCCTGGCTGTCTATAACTGGAAATAGTCTGGGCATAGAATCTCGTGAAGTCCACGCGACGAGAAATCAAGATGATTAAAGCCAGAATATCGTTAATCAATGAGTGATACGCTTAGCAGGCTTTAACGTCTCTGAAGGTGATTCTCCGAATCTTTCTGCGTATTCACGTGAAAATCGGCCTGCGTGCCCATAACCCACTGCCTTACATACTTCACTAACTGAACGAAGATTGTCTTTTCGTGCCTTGAGTAACTCACGAGCTTTATCAAGTCGCATCGTTTTAAGCATCTGCTTTGGGCTCATNAAATAGTGATCCACAAAACCTTTCTGAAGAGTCCGAACACTCACCCCCGCNACTTCTGCAATCTCACCCACTGTCAGTTCGGAGGAGAGATTATCGCTAATGAATGTACGGATTGTCGTTATCGGCATATGCCCTATTCGCCCGCCTTCGTANCCACCTGTCGCCCATTCACGAATTCCGTCGGAGACACAGGCCGCAACGGCTGATTCAAGATGGCTGAAAAAGCTTGGCAATCGTTTTGTACCAACTGCACCTGTTGCCCAATCATCTAAGGACTCAGCAAAACCAACGAGCGTCTGCTTTAAAACATTTCTATAGGGACCCTCCAGCGTGTAGCCGCATCGCCCACGAAAACCCTCAGGAAGTGACTTATGCACCAACGACATATCAAGTCCATAAAAAAANGCCTGCNTCGGTGTAGAACGAAATGTTAAATCCTCCCAGGGNGCNTGAAGTACAGCTCNNGTTGTATCNGCAGTGAATCCATGCCCATTGATTTCAACTTCAATATGCCCATTGAGGGGCAGAATAAGCCAGTATCGCTCTTGAGGAATTCTTGATTCTGCGTGGACACCTGACGTACATGCTAGATAGCCCAAAGAAGATCGTCGCAAATCCGCTCGATTGTGGAGAAGGTGATACTTTTTCTTACCAATGACGCGACTTTTGTATGGGCCCCATACAGAAAACTGTTTTTTCCTGGCATCATAAATATCTTTTGAATCAACAAAGGGGTAACTTTTNAGAAGGGACTTCATACCTGATCACTGGCTATAAGGAATATGTTTTAGAAACTATCTCTTCGATTTTACTACGAACGTATTAAGGATAAAGTTATCTTCTTCTCCTTTTTTACAAACGGTGATACTTAGCTCACATTTCGTATTTAGGATAATTAAAGCTGCCACCAACGGCCCGAAAAAGGTGTTGTAGTATTTGCCACGCCCCACGGTTCAACTTGTTGTTAACTGCGGGTGCCCNNAATTCGGCTTGGCGGTGGGCGAAGACACTGTCAAGCCGTTTCAATTTAAATAAAAGTCTGTCGACTTTTATTTTCAACATTGGCTATTTGTTAGTACCGAACACATGTGTGTCATAAACCCGGACGTAATCCACCAACATTTCTGATGGCATCTGGCTATCTTCTGCAGGACCCCCTGCCCACTCTGCATTTCTCAATGCGTAGTTAAGAATAATACGAGCGTTCATATTTGCTGGAACATATCGCTCCCACTGTACATCAGGGACTTGACCATACGTTCTGTTATGAACGGTGCCCCCTTGGAATACGAGATAGGGCTCAGACTTCCAGGCTGGTCCGTTTTGGACAAGGTACCACTTCATTGCATCGTCTGTAACGTGTAAACCAAATGTAATAAATGAATAGAAATCGATATGGGAGTGATCAACTTTGANNCCTTCACCAAAATGTGCTTTGAATCGCTGTTCATTAACAAAAAAATGATCCTCAGATCGTTTCTTCACATTTTTCACATCCACGGCTTTGGGAACCTCACTTTTCCGGAAATCATGCCACCACAGGCCACTCCAGAAACGAGTCTTTTCGCGGTTTCCAATAAATTCAAACATATCAATTTCGAGCAGGTCTTCTGGCTTCCAATCACCCACCTTGTTGGACATTGTCCAAAAGGCCCCGTAACCACCATTGTTGCTCGGTAACTTACAGCGAAGTTCGAGATACATATTGTTTTTCAGCGCAAATTCGCCATGCGTGTGAATGCCTCCGGAAGAGTAATTAAATGTTTTTTCAGAGGTCCATGTTTTACCAGTAATAGGAGGGCTTTCTCTTCGCTGCGTGAAGACGAGAAGACCATTACGAAACGAGATATTCTCTTTCGTGTAGGCACAATCTACTCCTNTGTTCTGCACATTTTTTTCNTTAATTCCAAAACCCCACATATCAGTATCNAGTGCTGCTTCATTAAATTCATCACCAAACACAAGTATCGAACCAGGAGGGCCCAGGCTACTGATGTCCTCGGAATAAACTCCTGAACAACAGACCGCAAACAGCCCACAGAAAACAAGTCGCAGCACCATGCCTGATTACTTCTAGTAAAGTNTGGATANAATTTCNTNAGAAANACTGATCCCCGCATCTAAATCAAAANTNATNGGTGATNTAGNGGAGCACAAACANTTGNCNCTTCAGTACGTTTGACCACACCTTCNATCNGGTTTCAACGTACTACAACGGCTAAAGCATACGCTGAAAACCTGATCCTTGCCNAAGATTCCATTTACTTCTCTAGAAAATCTGCTTCGTATTTTCTGTACAAGCCAAGTGTTCGACCAATCCAATAAATTACAGGAAATACAAACTGCTTCATAGCACGAGGAACGTCAAGAACATCGAACTCTCCTCTATATTGTATTGAGAGATATGCAGCATCAAACAATCCAGGAGTATTTGTCCTCCGCCCGGATGTTGATAAAAAAAGTATTGTCATATAACGCTGCAAATTCCCTGCTGGTTTTGCCCAAGAAACGAGTATGAGTTCCTCGTCGCTAGAATTCCAAAACCTGTGTGGGACTGACTTCTCGAAAACCGTGCTTTCTCCCACTTGAAGATGATGCACATCAGAGCCTGAAGTTTGGTATGCCATGACTCCCTGCTTTACTTCAAAACCTTCTTCCTGCTGAAGATGGACGTGCAAAATTGGTCCGCAACCAGGTTGAACATAACCCTCAAATAGAATCCGATCGCCATCCGGCTCCTGGACACATTCAATAAAGCGAACCATCTCACCATGACCGCTATTAATTGTTTGCGGAAGGCGTAACTGCATCTTC
Organism: Planctomycetaceae bacterium; assembly: GCA_002694955.1. Next base: position 2,967 of record NZNR01000063.1, on the reverse strand, counting down.
TTCCTTTCAAACCTGATATCTTACTTACTGGAACAAAACATCGCTATTGCCTGCCGAGGACATAATTCCATGAGAGCAACATTCTTTCTCATCGTTTTCTTCAATGTGACTTATTCAGTTGCTGATGATCGTCCAAATATTATTTTCCTGATGACTGATGATCAAAATGTGAGATCACTGGGCTGCTATGGAGCCCCAGGCGTCGAGACACCAAACATTGATGCCCTTGCAGCTGATGGAGTGGCGTTTGATCGACATTATGACACCACCGCTATCTGCATGGCATGCCGAGCAACTGTCATGACTGGTCTTCTGGAATACCGTCACGGGGTCAACTTTGGTACTGGTACAGTGGGTGACGGGCAGATGAGAAAAGAAGACTGGGAACAGAGCTACCCGATGCTTCTTCACAAAGCCGGCTACCGCACTGCGTTCGCCGGGAAATTTGGTTTTACAATNGAAGATACATCCAAAAGTGGTCGGTATCCAGAAGATGATTTCGACATGTGGGGGGGTGGTCCTGGACAAACATCATTTATCACTGCACGAAATAAATCGATGGTGCAATATGCAAAAAACTACCCTCATTCAACTCGATCCTATGGGGCCTTCGGAAGCGACTTCATAAAAGAATCAGCAAAGAAAGACCAGCCATTCTGTTTATCCATAAGTTTCAAAGCACCCCATCGGCCGGTTCAACCAGACCCACTCTTTGATGATATTTATGCCGGAGCACTTTTTCCGAAACCAGAAAATTTTGGCCGCGAGCATGGAATGCATTTCCCAGAACAGTCGAGGCNAGGACGACAATATCAACGATTTGAAGAGTGGCACTACAACGATGCTTACGACGAAGTTATGGCAAAGTATTACCAACTTATCTACGCCGTCGACGTAGCAATTGGCATGATTCGTGAGGCTGTTGAAACTGCCGGCGTAAAGCACAAAACTCTGATCATCTTCACTTCTGATAATGGCTATCTCTGCGGAGCTCATGGATATGGGTCAAAAGTGCTGCCTTATGAAGAAAGCTCACGAGTACCTCTCATTATCTATGACCCACGCTCTGAAAAAAAAGCTGGTCGCTGCAACGTTGCGACTGGCAACATAGATCTAGCAGCAACGATTCTCGACGCGGCACTAGGCAGGCCTAATCATGGAAATGGAACCAGTCTACTCAAGCACTATGTAAACAATAATAATCCGAAGCGGGATCGTATCATTCCACTTATCAATGTATGGGGGCCAGAACAGGTCTTTAGTCTGGGCTTTGTAAAAGGTGAGTGGAAATATATTTACTGGCCATACACCGGCGACGGAATGAAGGCCACGGCAGAAATGTACAACCTCAAAGAAGACCCGCTTGAACTACATAATCGAATCAACGACAACGCGACTCGAGACATTCGCGTACAGCTTGAAAAAGATTATGCCAATCTCATTCACGATTGGACACAACAAGCTATTGATCGCCCCCATTACAAAAAAGCGGCGAATCTTTTTACTCCAAAAGGAATGAAAAGAATGAAGCATGTAATGCTTATTTGTATCGTCTTGACGTGCTCGGCAACTCATGCTGAGCTTCCTCAGTTCGACAAGGGTCCGCGACCAAAAAACTTTAATGGACTGCGGGAATACTACGCCAGTCGTGGCCTGCGTATCGTGCACAAAAAACTTACAACACCTGCTGATGTGCAGCAAACAAATGATGTCATCTACTCTGAACGGCCTGGTCGCCCACTACACATAGACACCTTTGTTCCGAAAAAAGTAAACGCAACAAAATCAGTCGTGATACTCGTGCACGGGGGTGGCTGGAAAAAAGGGAATCGCTCCGGCGAGCACACAAAAGCTGCATGGTTTTCCAGCCGTGGCTACGTAGCTGTATGCCCTGAATATCGACTTTCGGGTGAAGCCACATTCCCGGCCGCAATCCATGACCTGAAAGACGCCATCCGATGGGCCCGTTCACACGCTGCTCAGTGGGGTGCGAACTCTAACAACATTATACTCATGGGATTTTCGGCCGGTGCTCATCTAGTTGCACTTGCAGCGACAGCCGGCCCTGAAGCCGGACTCGATCCACCAGATAGCCGAAAGCTTTCGAGCTCCGTAGCCGCATGCATTGCTGTCGCGGGGCCGTCGATAACTAACGACGAACGCACTTTTCGAAATGCGAGAGCACCCGGTTCGAATTATCAATTATTTTTTGGTGGACTTCCAGAAACTATTCCAGACGTTTACGAGCGAGCCTCACCAGCCCATTGGGTATCAGGAAATGAACCACCCATGCTTTTCATCACAGAAGGCAATCCTGATGCTCATAAGACGATTCGCTCAAGATTGTGCAAGGAAGGGGTACGGAACGAGGGGTTCAACCTAACGGGTGGAATCCATAGTGAATGGAATTGGGAACCGTGGTTTACTCCAACAATGGAAGAAACTGAAAAGTTTATCCGCTCAGTTTTCACACCTTGATCTGCTAGGGGCATTCAACAATTCATTCACAGTTTTCATGCGAATTACCTGACTTACGTTCTCTAATGCCGTGTGATGTTTCATTCATCACATGACATACACCAGTAGTAACGTCATATAACACACCCACGACCCCAACCTGACCAGACTCAACGAGTGCTGAAATTGCTGCACTCTTTTGAAGAATTTCACGAACAGAGCGTTGTACGTTTAGCCGAACAATGTTTTCAATTTCAGTTCCATCCCTGGTGGTCTCCTTCTCATTGAACACCTTCAGATTACCAACATTGTTCTCACGAACAACTGACTCAAGGCCTTGGACAATAGGCCTTAAAAATTCACACTCGCGAATATATGGAGGCTGTTTTCCACGTGCGGTATCAATAGCTGCCTGCACAGCGACACAACGATTGTGCCCAACAACAACAATCAACTTGGCGCCTGCCGCTACACACCCAAACTCAATACTGCCAAGCACATAGATCGGAA
>NZNR01000062.1 GCA_002694955.1 Planctomycetaceae bacterium | reverse complement strand
CCACACGAAGGAGAGCCCGTCGCCCCGCTCGCCCTGCGCCTCGGCCGCCGCCTGCTCCTCGGCGCCTGCCGCCGCCGCCCCCGCCGCCGCCGCCGCCGCCAGCGCCGCCGTCGGGCGGCGTGCCGACGGCGGTGCCACCGATAGCCAATTCATAAAGGCCAGGCAGAGCCCGCTCTATGCCAGCCAGCCGATCGTCAAGTTGTGCCCTCCAGCTGGAGATCTCTTGCCCGAGGGTGATTGGGGTCGCATCCTGGAGGTGAGTTCGGCCAATCTTCACCACGTCGGCGTACTGCTTCTCGAGTACGTTAAACGTGTTCCGCAGCTCCCGAACTGCTGGCAGCAGCCGGTCGTGAATGACTTCGACGGCTGCAATGTGCATAGCCGTGGGGAAGGTGTCATTTGAAGACTGGCCACGGTTGACATCATCGTTTGGGTGTACGGGCTGCTTCGTGCCCATCTCACCACCGGCTATCTCGATGGCTCGGTTTGAGATTACCTCGTTGGAGTTCATGTTTGACTGCGTACCGCTGCCGGTTTGGAAGACAACCAGCGGGAAGTGATCATCAAGAGTACCAGCAATCACCTCATCAGCCGCCTGAGCAATCAGCTGCACCTTATCGGCAGGCAGTTGGCCCAGTTCACCGTTGGCAAGAGCCGCTGACTTTTTCAGGATGCCGAGAGCTCGTTTGACTGCCCGCCCCCACTGAAATCGCTCGACACCGATCTTGAAATTATCGCGTGACCGTTCAGTCTGAGCGCCCCAGTAACGGTCTGAGGGAACCTGAACTTCTCCCATGCTGTCAGATTCTGTTCGNTATGACTCAGACGAGTTTGGCACAGTGAAGTCCTTTCNGAAGAAGCAGTNGGGAATAGACNGTATTTCCCAAATTGTCAGAGGTGCTGGCGTAGTTTGCAACCCGTCAAGATTTCATTTCCACAAAGCAAGGCCCTGGGGTTCTCGCTATCGAAGGACAGCGGGCTTTTCCTCTGGAGTTTTTGCCGTCTGGAGTTGTGGAGGGTCGCCGAGAGCGATTGCCATCCAGCCATCTAAACTGACGGCTTGCAGGGTGCTGAGATTTTGGAGTCGAGGATGATCGGTGAATTTTTTGGGTANGATTGGGATAGGTCNTTCTTTCGGGAAAATTTTNCCAAAAATCGTCCTTAATGCGAATTCAATACGTCCTCTGTGGCCAGGACCACTTATACGAATTGGTCCCTCTCGCTTCAGAAGAACAGTGTTACCTATAGCTGTGGGCTTGTAAGTAACGCTGCCAATCACGTCATACCAGCTTCGGCGACTACTCTCGAGAGCATCAATAGAGACTTTTACCTGAATAAGGCCCTGGTCAAAATCAACGCAAATTGGTTCAACTTGTTCGAATGCAACGGATACACCTTCAGGCAGATCCTCTGGAATCTTTTGTTCCAAACCTAATTGTTGCTGTACGTGAAGAAAGAGGTCTTCCAGTGCAAGTTGTTGGCCGTTGATCCCAAGTCGCTCAAATGCGTTATTGATGGTCGATTCATGCACTTGATAGCTAAAAAGAGTCCCNTCAGGCTCACGCGGGCGAGGGGTGTGAGCTGCCAGTTGGGTATCAGCATTAAGTCGTAGCCGAAGTGTGGCTTGATTCTCCGTTGTTTCCATGAATGGGGTTGGACTGAGACCAAGTCGTACTAAGGGCTGCCAGAATTTTTTTTCAATATCGTCTGAGAGAAGCGCAAATNTTTTCCCAGCCTCTTGATCAGTCTCACGACATGATTGCCAGACGATTTTCTGAGCGACTTCTCGATTTGCTTCTGGAAGGCTGTCTGCGTGTTGATTACGAGCTAGTGTTCGCAGCAAGGAGCCCATGAGTGGTACAGAATCAAAACTTGTAGAAACATTCATGAGGCGTGCTCGGTTAGACGCTGAAGCTACCGATTGGCCTATAACAAGTCCGTCACCAGAAATTTTTATTGGTTTCTTCACGGTGAATTGGCCAGATCCTCGTGACGTAAGTTCTATTGGTCCGGTTTCGGTGATTCCATAGGTTGAGACTTGGCCATCAACCGTAAGGTCAAAGCAGATTTCATCAACATCTGGAATCAGATCTATAGACGTTTTTTGCTCAACGACACGTCGACCTCGAACAGGTTTNCCAAGAATGACATCTCGTATTGATTCGGTTCGACTCGGCGATTCCGGCATAAGTCGTGTAAGGAATGTTTCATTTAGAGCAACCCGAAAATTNGGTGCCGCATAGTGATGGATGACTGCCTGTTGAAGNGCTTCGAATTCCAATAACTCTGACTTTTCAACAGCCGCAAGAGCATGTCGCACGTTAGCAGCACGTGTGGCTTCTGGCTTCGCTTCAAAGTCTTCGAGGGATGCGAGAAGGGCGGCAACGTCATCTTGTGTCTTGTTCGCATTATCCAAATCTGCCGCAAGTCCTCCAGCCAGAACGGCTGCGGCATGCCATGTTTTCGAGCGGCGTTTCACTGCAAATGCAGCACGGCGGATCTGAGCTGCACGATCGATGTCGGACAGAGAATCAGCCAAGATCATTCCGTCATCAAAGCATTTGTCCAGAATGATGACCGCTGGTAATGCCTGAATGTCTTGTGGACCACAAGTTGCCATAATTTCAGATAAAGCAGAGGTTGTCTGGTCCACCCATTTACGAATGTCTGTATATGACGATGGCCGCGGAGGGCCATCCGCGGCCAGTTCATCTAGGTTTCGCAAGAGTTCTTTCGGTGGTGGCCATGCTGTGATTGGCGATGTTGCTGTCGCTAATGTAGTAGTCTCAAAAAGCTTGATATTTTGACCAATGCGGTCACGCAAACGTTCTCCCGGTCGTAACCTCTCGATAATTCGTTTTATTGGTGGATCTGACGGAGGTGGCTCGTTAGCCGAAGTTTCTTTTGTCTCGATACGAGGATTCGAAACGGGTAAAGGTGCAGTTGGTGGTGGCGGGAGTGCCGTTGCTTTGCGTTCCGCAGTAAGCCGTTTCACAATTCTTTCTCGTGGTGTATCCAGTTGTACAGGCGACTCTGGTTTTGTAACGGTGTCAGCCTCCGACCACGTTTCCTCTTCAAGATTGATCCAAGATTTATCGGATGATACACCTTGGGTATATGTCAAGTTTTTTGAAACAGGATCAAGTGGTTTCCCGGCCTGCTCAAGCTGGAGTGGCGGCGATGGAGCGTTAACCGTATGGGGTCGGGCGTAACGAGGTGTAAGACGTACGTCCGGGTTTTTTTTCCAACGCTTTGGTTGAGGAAGAGACCTTAGCCCATTCGATGGCGCTGCTGAAACTGGTTGAAGGCCGNTCTCCAACTTTCCGGTAGAGGGTGGAAGTTTGGTCACGGGGCTNAAAGAGGGGNTCGCCNTACTGCTAAAACGATCGGCAGAGGTTGTTTTTGTCGATGATTGGCCCAAAGTGCGTGTTAANAGGCTTTGCACTGGAACGTTGTTTTCTACCTCGTCGCGTTTGACGGCTGCTGCTTGAAGTTCCTTCACAACTGCTTCATGATGTTTTTGCGNAGATTCTGGAGACAAAGCAGGTGNACTCGCTTCAACTTTTTGTTGATCCTGCAGNGNTGTTTGTGTNCGCGAAACAAGTGATCGTAGTGAGTCTGGTGATTCAACAGNCGTTGTAGTACTCACATGACCTTGTGTTGCCGTCGGCATCTGAGTTAGNCGGTCAGCAGGAGCCTGTGGAGTGGAATGCTGATGTTTTNTTTCCAGATGTGTTGAATCATCATCTGNAGCCAATGATTTTGGTTTTTCAGCAGTGGCTGACGTCGCAATGTTANTCGTATTAGCTTCAGATTTTCCCGCTATACTATTCAGAACGGGCTGAGTTTTTTTNCTCGGATCTTCCATTACTGGTGATTGCACGAGTTCTTCTCTGGAGCCGTCTGCCGGTTTATCAATTGCGTGTGGTTCGGGTGAATTTGTTGCCAGATCTTTTGTTTCAGAAACAGGAGTTCCATTGAATGCGGTAACAGAGACAGAACCATTATCAGCCCGTTTTGCAAGATTCTCCAGAGAGAGAATCTCTTCNGTGGAAAGCATCACTGCTTGAGGAAAGCTGATAGTGTTTGTGGATATTTCACTCGGCGGTCGAAGATGTTCTTGGATCGTTTTACTAAAAGACTCTGCTANTTCATTTGGTGAGTTNGGAAGATCGAATATCTCAGNAACTGGTGGTGTTGANCTTTTGGAGGCTATACCNGGTTCCANAAAAACCGGAANATTNTGAGCACCTAGATCCTCTGACTCACNAGGAAATCCAAAGTAGGGGCTTGTTGTTGGGGTGATGCTGAACGGTTCAAAAACCACCACCGTGACAAGAAGTCCAGCCAAGAACGACGTCGCGAAAATAGCTAAAGCTTGCTTCTGTGACATACCTGTCAATCCTCAAATCACCGGCACCACGCGTGGTCCAGAGTGACAACCCAAATATCAGTAGCGCTTAGGCCACCGCCTGTAGGAGTGGATCGACAGAAACGATCGGAAAAATGATTAACACTTGGAAAATCAGAAACTTTTTACATCAAAAGACAATCTTGAGTGAAATCAGGCAGTTCAGGTAGGGAAGGAAGCCGTTGTTGTCGGTCATGCACGCTCAAGCTTTGCAGTCCACGCATCGACCAAAATACCTAAGTTTGCATTTCTATCTACNCTTTGNCGTGCGTCTAACGAGTATTCCAATTTTTGTACNATTTCTTCTGGTGAGTCACTGTAGGCATCAATCGTCGATTCAAGAACGTTGTCTGGTAGGCAAGAAAGGCCATGAACCACATGCAACTTAGTCCGAAAGAAATCGACTGATAAGTCCAGGACAAGNCGCAGTCTAGTTCGTCGAACAGCCGGTTCTTTTCCAACAGCTTCCACTATACCGATCGTTTCACGGGTGAGATCAACACCACGAAGGGGCTTTTCTGAAAGCATTTTGAAAAGCTTTTTTCTAAATAATGCAAGTTCTTCGTCAAGAAAGAGTCTCGCTTTTGAAAGACTTCCTTGGGCAAGATGGGCAATTTCATCTAGCGTTGAGCTTTTTAATTCTTGACCATTTTGCTGNTGTTCTTTTTGGATAACCTGCCTGATGATCTTATCACTGAGAGATGAAAAACGAATAACTTGGCAACGAGATTGGATAGTAGGTAATTGTCTTTCAAGAGTTGTTCCTACAAGAATAATGACAGCTCCTGGCGGCGGTTCCTCGAGTGTTTTGAGAAGGCAGTTTGCAGCTTCTTCTGAAAGATTATCGGCGTCNAGGATTATTGCGAATTTNCTCGACGCAAGTTGTGGCCGTAAAAGAATTCGCCAACATAAGCCTGCACGGAGCCGTTGGTCGGGAGTACCAATCAAAAATTCGATTGGGATCGTAGTCCGTTCAGTAGGCTTTTGGACAATATCGATATCTGGATGCGTTCCGGCAAGTGCTTGAATGCAAGAGTTGCATTTGTGGCAGGCGATAAGACCGTTCTCCGGATCTTCACACGCAAGAGCCATGGCGAGAGATTTTGCGAACGTAGCTTTCCCAATGCCCTCTGGTCCAATAAATAGATAACTTCCGGCTATGCGCCCNGTTGCCTCCGCCAAGGCGAAACGATTGGCTATTCGATCGTGGCCCTCGATTCCTTCCCAAGACATTGAACAACTCTCTCTTCCTTCTTTTTTATTCTGCAGTGTTAGACGTATCAAAAATCTTAAGAGTCATTGAGAATGTCTGAAAATACAGACTGGGTCGCGGTAATTATCTCTGTGTGCACTTTTTCTTTGTCTGCTGTNGCGTCAATTAAAATCGTTCTCTCNGACTGAGCCTCAATGCGATAACCACTCTGTACTTTTCTGTGGTACTCATCCCCTCGGCTTTCAAGCCGATCCAGAGGACGATTCATCCTCGTTGATGCTGTATCGAGATCAATATCAAGAACAAGGGTGAGGTCAGGATGAATGCCGCATGTTGCAATTTCTCCAGTCTTTCGAATGGCTTTGATATCGAGCCCCCCAGCGTGTCCTTGATAAACAATATTACTCATAAGGAACCGATCAGATATTACCCAGTCGCCATTTCGTAAAGCAGGCTGTATGACTTCTCGCACTAATTGAGCCCGAGATGCCATATAGAGAAACATTTCAGCCTCGGGATCCAGTCGAACCTCTTTGCGGTGAAGTAAAACGTCCCGTACAGAATCNCCCAAGGGCGTTGAACCAGGATCATGACAGCNGACAACCCGACACCCAACGTGTTGTAGCCACTCAGCAAGGGCCTTTGACTGAGAGGACTTCCCAGATCCATCTGCTCCCTCAAGTACAATGAACTTCCCTGATTTCATGCAACTTCTCCAGAAAGTCGAGGTAGTCTCAAAAAATTACTTTGATAATAAACACAATGAATGTACAGGCAGTTGTTCCACTGAAGTCCTTGAGCATCGCATAGTGTACAGATCCATTCTGTGCTTCAATAAAAACTTTTTCAAAAGAGGTGCAGATTGCATGAAGCGTAGGTTACTTGCTGATTCCGGTGTGTTATGAGTGAGGTTAGATNCTCTCAGAACAGCTGGATGACTGTTTTTTAAATCAGCTCTTCTCCATGGGGTGTACTAAGCGAACTGACTGTGNCCCATGATANAGAAATTTTACCTTGTTCCTCGAGTNGTGCTCATATATCTGATCCTAGTGTATTGATNCCAATCAGTGCTTCAATGTCGGTCACGTTATNAAAGATATTGTGAAGACCCTACGTATTTAACACACTCATGGCATCAATCATCGTCTGGTCGTAGTCGTTGCGCGATGCTTCGTATTTGTTTGCAATGGAAGCTAATTCGAGTGTGCAGAGTATTGAATGAACTCTATGAACAAAAAACGTAAGCAAACACCGGCTTGCTTTGATCCAGCGCAGTGGGCAGCAAGAAGAAAATCTATTTCCCAAGTACTAATTAGGTGGTACCACAGCATCGCACGAGATCTTCCTTGGCGGCACACTCCGGATCCATACCGCGTCTGGGTCAGTGAAATTATGCTCCAACAAACGCAGGCAGAGAGAGTCAAAGATTATTTTCAACGTTTTGTCACAAGATTTCCTTCAGTGTTTGATCTTGCTGACGCAGATGAATCAGTTGTTTTAAGGCATTGGGAAGGTCTTGGATATTACAGACGAGCTCGCCAATTACATGCAACTGCAAAACTGATTGTGTCCGAGCATCAAGGAAAATTTCCCCAAGAGGCAGATGCTTTGCGTCAACTCCCCGGTATTGGGCGGTACACAGCTGGTGCTATTGCATCGATTTCATTTGATCTACCTGAGCCAATTCTTGAGGCAAACTCTCGTCGCGTTTTAGCACGGTTGGTCCAGTATGACAGGCCTTTGCTGGGAAATAAGAGTGACGAGCNGCTCTGGGATGTTGCCGCGGCTCTCGTGCCGCGTAACGGCGGGGCAGGTGAGTTTAATCAAGCNCTGATGGATTTAGGTTCTATCGTCTGTACGCCAGTGAGTCCGTGTTGTGAGAAGTGTCCATTGGCGAATCAGTGTGAAGCCTATCAACTTGGCGTTGTGGATCGAATACCGAATGTTGCAGTTCGGAGATCAACAAAAAAAGTTCATGAGAAAGCCTTTGTTGTAGTACATAAAAACAAATTCCTTGTAGTACGTCGGCAGCCAGGAGAATGGTGGCAAGGGCTTTGGGATTTTCCACGTGGGATCCCAAAACAAATTACTGTACGTGGTCGTCCTCGTAGTCTCGGTGTCATTGACTACACCGTTACGAATCACAAGATAACCTGTCAGGTTTCGTCAATACTTGCCTTGCAACGTCCAGCAGCTCGTCGACATCAGCGATGGTTGTCACTGCCTGAGATTCGAAAACTACCCATGACTTCGCCCGGTCGCCGGATTGTACTTCTCGCAGAAAAGAAGCTTCTTTAGAGAAAGGTGGTAGCGATCGCCTTGCAATTCATTCCACCGTAACACTTTTGGCGAGATTTCTGGGTTTATCAACATCGCATCCTCGGAAGACGGCAATATGATAAGCAAGGAGTTGAAGGGGAATCGATGCAACAATAGGATTCAGAAAGTCGGGGCATTCAGGGAGCTCAATTATTTCATCAGCAAGGTGCTGAACACGATCGTCTCCCTCGCTGACTACTGCAATAATCGGTCCTTTTCTGGCCTTGGTCTCCTCAAGGTTAAGGAGGACTTTTTCGTAAACAGCGTCCTTGGGGATGAGGAAAACGCTCGGTGTCAGTGGGTCAACAAGGGCGATCGGACCATGCTTCATCTCTGCTGCCGGATAACCCTCGGCGTGTATGTAACTAATTTCCTTAAGTTTGAGTGCCCCTTCTAGAGCAAGTGGAAAATTATACTGTCGTCCCAGATAGAGAAATGTATTTGCGTTTCGGTATCGTTCAGCAATATCACGAATAGTCGATTCTGCTGCCAAGGCCTTTCGAATGAGTTCGGGGAGCTGTTCGAGTGCATTAATAAACTCCAAGCCTTGCTCGTAGCTCATGTGACGCAATCGTCCGAAGTATAACGCTAGCATTGCAAGAACAATGCACTGGCTCGTAAAGGCTTTTGTACTTGCTACACCGATTTCTGGCCCTGCATGTAAATAGATTCCGCCGTCAGCCTCTGTAGCAATCGTGCTTCCTATTGCATTGCAAATGGCGAGAGTTGAATGACCTTTTCGTTTCATCTCCCGAAGCGCGGCAAGGGTGTCGGCTGTTTCTCCAGATTGCGTAATTGCAAAAAGCAATGTTCCCTTATCCAGTGGTGGATTGCGATATCGAAGCTCACTCGCATATTCCACTTCAACAGGAAGCCTCGCGAATTCTTCTATCAGGTATTCACCCACAAGGGCAGAGTGCCAACTCGTGCCGCATCCTGTGAGGACAATTCGATTGATATTCTGTAGTTGGGAAGGAGTGAGATTAAGACCACCGAAAATTGAAGTTGCATCATCCCGATCAATTCGACCTCTCATCGCTGCTGTTATCGTGTCGGGCTGTTCATGGATTTCCTTATGCATGAAGTGGGAGTAGTCGCCCATAGCAACATCATTTGCATCAAGTGAAAGAGCTTGAACAGTCGGTTCAATTCTGCCGGCATCTCGGTGAACAACTCGAAGTTGTTCGCGTTTTATGACAGCAATTTCATGGTCAGCCAGATAGACAATTCTGTCGGTATGACCAGCTAGGGGGCTTGCGTCACTGGCAACAAAGAACTCATCATCCCCTACTCCAATCACGAGCGGGCTCCCTAATCGTCCAGCCACCAAGAGATCGGGCTGATCTCGGAAAAGTACAAGTAGGCCATATGTGCCACGCAGATGACCAATAGCTTCACGAACTGCAAGGACATAAGGAGAATCAGTAATGTCGTCAGTCAGGTGAGGGCCCGCCGAGAGGATCTGTTTCAGACAACTGTCGATCAAATGAGCTATAACCTCGGAATCAGTTTCAGATTGAAAGACGTAACCCTCGACTTCGAGTCTGGCTTTAATATTTTGGTAGTTTTCAACAACCCCGTTGTGGACTACAGCCACAGAGTGTCCTTGTCCTTTTGCGCAGCCGCCGCCGAGGTGAGGATGAGCATTCCCATCTGTTGGAGGCCCATGCGTTGCCCATCGAGTGTGCCCAATGCCGATGGAACTGTCGGGCAGATCCTTGTCGACAAGTGCTTCTAAATTCGTGAGCCGTCCGGCAGATTTTTGAACAGAGAGTTGGCCCTCGTGGTCAAGTACTGCTACTCCCGAAGAATCATAGCCACGATATTCAAGTCGTTGTAACCCTTCGAGAACACGTTCACACGCACGTCGAAACCCTATGTATCCGACTATTCCACACATAAAGAAACTCTCCGGTTTGATTGCGGACGTGGAACCTTAAAGTTGATTCATGGTTCGACGAAATACGTCTTTTCAGAAACGGGGAATATGCGTATTTCTATAAACTAAAATTACAGTTTCGAGCCTTCGCAGTTCCACTAGGCCTCCTTGCTTAACAAAAACTGGAACGCCCGGTCGTGAAAGATTTTCAAAATGAAGTGTTCCGCAATCATCACTATTCCGGCACGACTGGCGAGTCAGCGGTTGCCGAACAAAATGCTTTTAGCGGAGACAGGCCGCACGCTCATTGAGCATACCTGGAGAAATGCATCAAAAGTTTCAAATGCTATCGATGTCTTTGTCATCACCGACAGCCATACGATTCAGCAAGAGGTGCAGCGATTTGGTGGGAAAGCAATTATGACATCTGTCGACGCTACGAGTGGTACAGCGAGAATCGTTGAAGCACTGCCGTCACTGCCAGATGCCGATATTGTTGTTAACCTACAAGGTGACGAGCCCGAGTTGGTGCCCTCAGCAATTGACGCCGCCATTGCCTGTTTGAAGGAGCATCCTGAAGCACATGTAGCAACACTTGTAACGCCGCTCCGTGAAAAAGAAGCCCTCCATGATCCTTCCATTGTCAAGGTAGAGTTAACACCTTGGGTAGGAGAATGTTCTAAGCAGGAAAGTGGGGCACTCAACCAGACTTGGCGAGCAATTACTTTTAGCCGGGCAGCGATACCGGCAGCGAGAGAATGGCAAGATAGTTTACTGGAAAAAATACCACCCTTATTTTGGCAGCATATTGGTGTGTATGCCTACAGAAGGTCTGTGTTGAAAAATTGGCACCACCTCCCAGAGTCACCCTTGAGTGAACTAGAGAGTCTAGAACAATTACGGCTCATTGAGGCTGGCGAACCAATGATTGCAGTAGCAATTGATCAAGTAGCTAGTGGCATTGATACAGCTGCAGATTACTCCGCTTTCGTCAAGCGTTTTTTTGATCACAAGGAAAAAGCTAAACGCTAGTCAAATGGCCTGCGTGGTTT
>NZNR01000061.1 GCA_002694955.1 Planctomycetaceae bacterium | reverse complement strand
AGGAACACTTTTCACTGGTTGCAGAATGTCAAGTGACTCTAAAACCGCCTCAGTACCGAGTTGAGCAAGACGTGCCTCTAGCTCAACAGATGTTTCTTTTGCACCAATAAGCGTAGAACGAGTCGCAAGAACCCGACCTGCATCAAGCCTAGGTGTCATGTGAATGACACTTACTCCTGTTTTTTTATCGCCACAAAGAATCGCCCATTGCACTGGGGCAGCACCGCGATGACGGGGAAGAAGTGAACCATGCAAATTGATGCCGCCCAGACGAGTCGTACGGAGAGTGTCACCTGAAAGAATTTGGCCGTAATCACAAACGACCATGATGTCAGCACCAAACGCTCTAATCGTGTTTTGCACCTCTGCGGCGTTCACATCTGGTGGATCAAGCAATGTAAACCCAGCTTTTTCTGCTGCTTCACGCATAGGGTTTACTGGTGGCCGTCTTCCACGAGCGGCGCGACTTGGACGGGTCACCACCGCAACGACTTGATGCCTCGATGACAACAGTGACTCAAATGCTGGCACAACGAAAGGCCCCGTCCCCATGACTACAACAGACAGGCTTTTATTGGCATCGGACGTAATCATGGCTTACAACGCTTGTCTTCGAGCCGATCCAGTTCCGCTATGATTATTTCTTCTGGGAGCAATTCACCGCGGGACTGTTTCCCACGATAGATATCTTCGAGTAATTCGAGATCCCGCTTCACTTCAAGACCTGCCGCATCAGGAAGCCTGTCAGTAAAAAGACGGCCTTCCAGATGATCAAATTCATGCTGAACAACACGGGCCAAGAAACCATCGAGATCAATACGTATCGGCTGACCATCTACGCNCCAGGCATCAATGACNACTCGCTCTGGCCGACGCACGTCAGCTCGCAGTCCAGGAAGACTGAGGCATCCCTCCTCTTGGATCGCTGTACCACGCGGCCGAGACAACGTTGGATTCAGAAACGCCAATTCTTCACCCGAATTTGGATCACCTGTAGTGTTAATCACGAACATTCGATACGGCAAAGCTACTTGGTTTGCAGCTAACCCAACACCGTGGGATTCGTACATGATATTAAACATTTGTTCAACGGCGTCACGGATGCCACCATCAATACGGAGAAGTGGCTTTGACTTCCGAAAGAGTGCCGGGTGCGGATACTCAACCAAACAGAGCGTACCAATTGANNCCTCAGCTGGTGATTGAGAATCAGAATTTTGTGAAGAAGACACGGAAAAACCTGTAGGCTTGAAGCGAAAACATTCGATCCGAGGGATTACTGTCTATATGATACCGTTTTCTTAGTCTGCCAACAGGAACAGCACTGTGAATAACGAACCGTCTGATGCAACAAAGCCAGTCGCCTGGGGTCATCCCGCNATATTGNTGGCGACCTGTTTCTGGATTGGCAGACTCCGTCCAGCACCCGGGACGTGGGGATCTGCGGCTGCCTTACCATTTATCGCAGCACTTTCACTTGCCGAGGTTCCTTTTTTTATTGAAGTACAATTATGGCTGACGCTATGCTGCATTGGCGTTCCTATCTGTACGATTGCTTCAAAGCAACTTGGGGGACAAAAAGACCCTTCATCCATCATCCTTGATGAATTTGCCGCNATGCCGCTCGTTCTTCTTGTTGTCCCCGCCCAACAGCGAACATGGTTGATCATGCTCCTCGCGTTTCTGCTTTTTCGGCTATTCGACATCATGAAACCACCTCCGTGTCAACAATTGGAAAATCTTCCGAATGGTGCCGGCATCATGGCCGATGACCTAGCCGCAGCTGGACTTGCCGCCGGCACACTTTTCGTAATTACAACTCTCATGCATGCCTATTATTAGCCAGTTCTTACTTATAGCCGCTTCGGTTTGCCCACTGGCTCCCACCACCAACGAATTACAAAAACTTCATTCATGTCCCATCAGACGATCAATCTCACCGGAACGAAGCGAGTCTACGAATGCTGACACATTTTCGTAGATGACATTGCTGGTGATCTGCACCACCCAATTGCGAACAAGCGGTGTAATCGCAATCACAAACTTCCCATGGGTATATGCCTCCCACATTTCAATAGCTGTGCCCATTGATGCCTCAGGAACATACGCAATCAACACATCGAACTGTTGACACATTCGTATATGCTCGCAAAAAACNTCCCTCGCACGCCCACTGCTATACCCAACTGATTCAGTGTGCTTCGCAAATGGGTCATAGACTTCTGCCTTTGACCAATGGCCCTGTACAATATTATGTAATGAATCACGGTATGATTGGTCATGCACGCAAGCTGACCGGTACGACCCCTGCATTATCCCCGCAAGAAAAATTTTCATGGCACCCTCCACAACAAAAAAAAGAAATCCTTGTCGCCCAGCAGCTCAAAAAAAATCTCGTACCCAGAAGAAACATCCGGCACAGTCAGCTGCACAAGACCTGACAAACATACCTGACATTGATTTGGCACGAGCAGAAAAAACCGTTCTTGAACTTTTGAAAATCCCTGGTATTTCAGGNCAGGAAAAACAAGTCGCTGAAATTATTCAAAAAAAATTACTCGACGCTGGTTGCCCAAAAAGTTTTATCTCATTTGACCAAGCACACAAAAAAACACCTATTCAGGGTAACTGTGGAAACTTGATCGTGAAATTCCCAGGCACCTACCGAGGACCACGACGACTCCTTATGGCGCACATGGACACTGTCCCCGTTTGTGANGGAACCAGACCTGTTGTTCGTGGCGACATTGTACGAAGTGGAAATCCAGAGACAGGGCTTGGCGCCGATGACCGTTCCGGCTGTGGTGTTGTACTCTCAACAGCCCTCGAGATTCTTCGACAAAAGATTGACCACCCACCACTTACATTTTTCTTTGCGATACAGGAAGAAGTTGGGCTGTGGGGTGCTCGTACGGTGAAGGCAACCGACCTTGGAAAACCAAAATTAGCCTTTAACTTTGATGGTGGAGATGTAGACAAATTGACAGTCGGGGCAACAGGTGGTGAGCGGCTCGATATCACCATCGAGGGAATCCCAAGTCATGCCGGTGTCGCGCCAGAACAAGGTGTTTCAGCGATTACAATTGCTTCACTTGCCATTGCTTCATTGCACGAAGATGGCTGGCACGGTTTAGTGGAGAAAAAATCGAAGAGGGGAACAAGCAATATTGGGGTCATTCAGGGCGGCGCTGCTACGAATGTCGTCGCAGAAAGTGTTACTCTGCGGGCNGAGGCAAGAGGNCACGACGCCGTCTTTCGAAATAGAATTGTTNGAGCAATTGAAAAAGCCTTTAAAAAAGCAGTAAATCAAGTGAAGTCTTCGAGCGGTCGTAAAGGNACTGTTTCCATATCAAAAAGACTTGACTACGAAGCTTTTCGGCTCAACAAAAATGAACCTTCAGTAAGAACCGCTCACAAAGTACTTGAGACCCTCGGCCACAAACCGTACTACGATATTTCAAACGGTGGTTTAGATGCCAATTGGATGGCTGCCAATGGCATACCAACCGTCACCCTTGGCTGCGGACAGCATGCCATCCATACAACTAATGAATGGCTCGACCTGAAAACCTATAAAGATGCGTGCCGTACTGCGATCATGCTAGCCACAATGGATTAAATCTTTTTTTGTTGGAAACTCGCTTTTGTGACTAAGTACTTACACAAAAAATNCAACATTCCCCCGTGCCACGACGTTACATACCATTATGAAAATACCACGGTGGAATATTGGAATTGTCGGTGGAGGGCCGGGTGGTCTCTTCACTGCCTATCTTCTTGAACAATACCACTCCACGCCTCTCAACATCACTATTTTCGAGTCTACCAATCGACTCGGAGGAAAACTGTTAACTGAACGGTTTTCCTCCAGCGACATACACTACGAAGCCGGTGCAGCTGAATTTTATGATTATTCTGTGATTGATGAAGATCCGCTTCGAGAACTCATTGAACAATTCGGCCTTCGAACACAGTCAATGGGAGGTGCATCAATTGTCCGTGGAAAAACGGTCTTAGGCACAATAGAGGACGCGCAAGACAATCTCGGTGAAGTTACTCTTCAAGAGTTCCTGCGATTCAATAACCGCGCGAAATCGGAAGTCTCACCAAGACAATTTTATGACAGCACTTCGACTTCACACATCAACGCGTGGGGCACAAGTCTTCAAGACGAACGTTTTAATCACGCACTCGACCAACTCGCAAACACAACAAAGAATTATATTCAACAGTACATTCATAGNGATCTCGCCACAGAGCCATCTCAGACAAGCCATCGATATGGACTCGACAACTATCTCATGAATGATCCTGCTTATATGCAACTGTACAGCATCACAGGGGGCAATGATCTTCTCATAGATGCTNTCGCCTGTCGACTTTCTGCAGATGTTCGATTGAATGCCAACGTAACAGCCATCAAAAAGGGTGTCGGAAACACACTAGAACTTTCTTGGAAAGCTACTGGTGGCAGTAAGAGCGAGGGCTTTGATGCCGTTGTTATCGCCCTGCCAATAAAGCCGCTAAAGAAACTCGAATTTCCTGACAGTGATCTAGCATCTGCAATGCAGAGCCACATNGCACACCATGACCATCCTGCTGATTACCTTCGAATCACCATTCTCTTTGNAAAGCCCTTCTGGAAATCGTGGCTTCATGATTCGTACTGCATGCTCGACGCGTTTGATGGTTGCTGTCTCTACGATGAATCGTCACGAATACCGGAGGCAAATCATGGCGTTCTTGGATGGCTACTCGGAGGTGCGGCTGCACAAAAGATGGCTGAATACAGTGACGAGGAACTTATACCAGCAGCAATCAACTCACTTCCTTTTCAAAGGGATGAGGCAAAAGAACTTTTTCGTGAAGCCAAAATTCATCGCTGGCTCGGAGCAGTGAGCGCGCAGCCAGGTGGCTTCCAGCAACGTCAAAATGATGCAAAACATTGTCCTNATATTGCTGCATGCCCACATCTCCTTGTAGTCGGTGACTACCTGTTTGACTCCACATTGAATGGCGTACTAGATTCTGCCGACTATGCTGCAGGCTGGATTACAACAATGGCAGCAGCCCAAGAACAGGTTTGAAATGAATAGAGACATTCCACACAACTTCCAAGGGACTGCCCAAAAAGGACGCGATAAGGCAGTCACCCACTCTTTCCGAGGAGGACATGTAGAAGAAGTTCATTTCCCATCAATCTCCTCAGAAAAAGGAATTGAATTTTTAAAAATTTCTACCGACGATCCTGCTGAAGACCATCTCAATGAATGTCTCGCGTGGGTAGCCAAGGGTCAATCTTGTGGCAAACCGATTGTTCTTGAGCTCTATGGCACGCTGGTGCTTTGGACACCCATTCGAATGGTCTTGGTTACAGCACCTCGGCACTTTGAGAAGGCCCAACAGTCTATTTTAGATTTCACCAAGACAGCATTGGAAATTGGTGTTATTGAAGACGCGCTTCCTTTACATTGGGAACACTACGAGAATGACTTACCAACTGGATTTTCATTTNANNATTCGGACAAAGAATCTGCCTCTGCTCTGGCTAATCAGTACAAGCAAGTAATGTCACTTGCAGGAAAGNTATCCAGACTTTCNCCCCNTATTCATTTAGCACCGGAACANCCACCGACTCTTGCCGGCCAGATTGGAGAGCGGCTCCGAGATCGATCTCGACTGATTGACCGTGAGGAATTCGTCAGTGAGCAGCTTGAAATCATGATCCGTCTCTACGAAACGACAGGGCAACGAGTGAGCGAATACACGTTAGCGCAACGAGAATATGTTCTGATCTGGTCGATTGTTTTCTTACTCACTGCGGAAATTGTTTTGCTACTTGTTGACCTTCTCTCAACTGCTGGAAATTGATCTCGTGCGGCTCTTTTCTATTGATATTCTACGAACTGCGGCGATCGGGATNATGGTGCTGGTTCACTTTGTAGAAAACCTNTCTTCTCATTACGGCACTTCGGGNGCTGGGCCGATGTCNCGAGAACACCTCTGGTGGCTTCCCGTTGGNCTGGCTGCACCCATCTTTACGTTGTTGGCCGGCGTGAGTTACTACTCTTGGCTGACCATGCAACNAGACAAAGGAANCGACGATTGCACCATCTCAAAAAGAACTGTTCGTCGTGGCCTTTTTCTTTTTGGACTCGGCTTTGCATTCAACGTGTTCATCTGGCTACCGGAAGACACGTTTAACTGGGATATCCTCACCTTTATTGGATCAGCACTCATATTCTTAAACCTCATTCGCAAGATACCAACAGAAGTACTAATTTTCGGCATTCTTCTTGTGATGATTCTTAGCCCTGCTGTTCAGATAATTAGCGATTACTACGCTTTCTGGATCAATGGGTATTTCGAGCACGACTTGACTCTCTCCGATGTACTTCTTGGATACGTTGCAACTGGATATTTCCCACTCTTCCCTTGGCTCATTTTTCCGGCTATCGGCTTTGTCATCGCGCCCACTTTTCTCCAGCCAGCCTCAATGACCTCTCGAGATCAGAAACACTCAAGACTACTCTTGGTGACTTGCTTGAGCATCGGATGTATTGCAGCATCTCTCTTGCTACAACAACTCACGTTCTTGCCCACTTCTATTTATCAAAGGACAATGTTTCCAGCCTCAACTAGTTATCTTCTTCGGGCAATTGGATTGTCTACTCTTAGCTTGTGTGTACTCTATTTCGTCGTTGACAAAAAGAGAAATGAGAAAACATATTCTCNGACCTACCGGAAACTCTTACATTCGTTTGGTGTTATAAGTAAACACTCGTTATCAATCTACCTTTTGCATCACGCAATTCATCTTTGGCCGCTCTGGATGTATGGCCTTTTGACCGCAGGAGAACCCACTGCACATTGGCAAAAACTCACACCCGTCTTTCTCTCAACTGCACTTGCCCTTCTTTTCTGTGCTGTTTGTGTCCCGGCATTTCTAATCATCGATAAATATCGTGTGCCTACTGTCGAGAGTGTCATGCGCTGGATTGGTGACTGATCCAATATTTCAAAACGAGTTATTGGTTCCACAATCAAAAACACTGCACAAACACAACTGGAGATAGACGACAGTCCATGTAGCCCGTACAT
>NZNR01000060.1 GCA_002694955.1 Planctomycetaceae bacterium | reverse complement strand
TTGAATTATCTGACCAGGGTAGTTGAATTGTGTTAAGACCTCGCTCCATACAGTTTCCAATAATTGTGAGCGTACGATCAAAAGCATCCTTTTCGTTTTTAATACCGTCTCCATTGACGTCGACTGCGCTTCCACCGTCATCCCATGAAACCCAAGACTCAGCTGCGAGAATACTTTTGTGGTGGTACCCGGACTTATCCAACTTGTTGCGAACGAGTTCGTAGTTGCCCCAAACAGAAGACACAAAACTGCCATCCATACCGCCATATCCATCATTCTGATCGGACACATTTAAATTCAATGCATCAACAACCTCCATCAATTCTTTGCTCGCAACATAGCGATCATAAAGCTCATTGACTCCGCGACCACCTTTTGCCGCAAGGCCCTTCATTTGCCCACAGTTTTCGCATGGGCTCATCCCAGATGTGGAAATCAGCACTGGCAGTTTTGGCTCTTCGTTGTATATCTTCCTCACAGCCTGCGCACCCTGAATGAAAATTTCATCAATCAAGAAATTCACATCGGCACCCTGCATCAAGCCTTGATTATTCACTTCATGAGATAGTTGAAAAGAATCAACGCGGCCCTTGAAATGTTTCGCAATACGACCAACGAATGACGGAAAAGCTCCTCGCCGAGGACGCTGGCCGCCAGCCGCACCAGACTCAGAAGCCCAAGCAGGGCAATGAAAAAAAACAAATTCTACTTTGATTCCGTGTCTTTTACACGCGTCTACCGCTTGCTCCATCGTCTGCAAATAACCTGATGGTTTATTGACATAGTCTTTATTTGCTTCAGTTGGTTCAAGTGCTGGCCACGCCATCCAGAACTGCACGTAGCTACTGTCTTGGGCAATAACAGGGCGTTGAGCATCGTAGGCATTATTGCCTGGCCGCCCCACAAAAGGTTGCCAACGCACGCCAACCTGCATGTGATCAGTCGTCCAAACATACTGACTATCTTTGTGCTGAGCATCTTTGTGCTCACTTTCCTTTGCATAAAGGGAGGCCACTCCTCCAGTTATTCCGAAAAGCACACTCGCCAAAACCAATAGTCGTCGCAAAAGGTCCACCTAACACCTCAATAAATTCGTTGATGCTGCCTCGTGTGAGGAACATATTTCTACAAAGAAACATCACTTCTGCCTGAAATACACAGCTTATCCAGCACAGAAACGGCCCATAATGACACCCAACCAAACAACTGCCAAACCAGAGAGAGTTGTTCCGATCATATAAACTCCAGCGAGGGCAGGCTTCCCCTCTTGAAATAACTCATATGACTGAAATGCAAAACTTGAATAGGTTGTAAAACCACCAAGAAATCCCACCAACAAAACTGTTTCAAGACCCGCGGGTAAACTAATCCGACCACGGCCAAAGGCTACAATCAATCCGAAAAGAAAACTCCCAAAAAGGTTCACGGCAAAGGTGCCCCAAGGAAAATCACGACCACACAATCGAACGGCTAACATAATTACTAAAACACGCGAAAGCGTGCCAAGACCTCCGCCGACTGCTAGCCAGATTGCGTGTGAAAATGTCATGAGTATTTCTATTGGCACCTGAACGGTTTTGGGCTGGCAAAGAGGCTGTATTTCAGGTGGTGAAGGTGCAGATCTTCTTAAAGCAATTACCGATGGAATCAACGTTATACTTTGTGCGCATTTCGAAACAAATGGTTTCATTAACTTTACGTTTTTACGGCTTTTATTTTGCCTCTGGAGTTGGCTGCTCGCATGGTCACATTTAACAATAAAATTTTGTTCGTTGGCTTTGGATTTGTTGCTCGCTGTACCCTGCCAATCCTACTCAACCACATAAAAATTGCTCCTTCAAATATTACAATCATTGATTTTGAACCAGATGAAGAAGCACTGCGACCATGGATTGAAAAAGGGGTTGTATTCGTTCAAGACAAACTCTGCCCAGACAATTTAGGAAGCGTGCTCAGATGCCATGTCAGTGAGGGTGATCTGCTGATTGATCTCGCATGGAACATTGACTGCTGTGAGATTGTTAGCTGGTGTCATAACCATGGAGTCCTCTACCTGAATACATCCGTTGAACTATGGGATCCATATGAACATGCTACGAATGCTCATCCCACACAACTCACGCTTTACTGGCGTCACATGAACCTTCGTGGCATGATTTCCCAGTGGACTGAACGAGGCCCGACGGCTGTTCTTGAACACGGTGCAAACCCAGGACTGATCAGTCATTTTACAAAACAGGCCTTGCTTGATATCGCCGATGCATGCCTTGATGAACAAAAGTTTTCAAGCCAACAGGCTGAACGAATTGCAGAGTACCGGAGAACACATACTTTCAATCATCTTGCAAAAGAGTTGGGAGTAAAGGTGATTCATTGCAGTGAACGAGACACCCAAATTTCTAATTCGCCGAAAGAAGTTGATGAGTTTGTTAACACGTGGAGCGTGGAGGGCTTTCGTGAGGAAGGAACAACCACTGCTGAGATGGGATGGGGCACGCACGAAAAAGAACTTCCCCTATTGGCGTACGAGCATGAGGATGGACCAAAGAGTCAAATTTGTTTAGCCCGCATGGGAATGAACACCTACGTATCCAGTTGGGTTCCCAATTACACCATCATAGGTATGGTAGTACGGCATGGCGAAGCTTTCAGTATTACTGAAAAACTGTCTGTTCGAGACAATGACGGCAAGACCATTTATCGCCCTACAGTGCACTATGCTTATTGCCCATGTGATGCGGCCCTCGCCAGCCTTTGGGAATTACGTGGCTACAACTATAAACTTCAACCCCGCGCCCGCATTATGACCGATGAAATCACACACGGAGCAGATATCCTTGGTGCACTGGTTATGGGACATCCACTCACGTCTTGGTGGTGTGGGAGCGACCTGTCAATTGAAGAATCGCGACAACTCGTCCCTCATCAAAATGCGACTACCATGCAAGTTGCTATTTCCGTCGTTGCCGCATGCATGTGGATGATTGAAAATCCACAGGAAGGCGTACGGCTCCCTGATGATTTGCCACATGACTATATTCTTGACATTGCAAAACCATATCTTGGCAAATTCATTTCAGTACGTTCAGACTGGACACCACTGAAGGAAAATTCTGTCACCTTCCATGGGTACAATAACCCTGACATCGATCCCGATGATACCTGGCAATTTAAAAATTTCTTGCAAACTACGGATAGCGACTAATCTCCTTGTTTCAAAATTTCTTCTGTCCGCTCATAGTTAAACTGCTTACTCTGCACGAGGCATCANCCGAATGAATAAAGAGACCCTGCTTCAACTCGCGAAGACGCACGGGACACCTTTGTTTGTTATTGACCATGAAGAACTACGGAAAAATTATGCCTTATTCCGACAACACTTTCCGCGAGTACAGGCGTACTACGCTGTCAAAGTGAATAGTGACCCTATCGTTGTAGAAACATTTTATAAACTTGGCGGGAGTTTCGATGTTGCCAGTATGCAAGAGTTTCATTCTGTCTATCGTCTCATTGAAGACTTGCCGTCACAAGAACGCCAGGATTTCATTTGGGACAAAGTCATTTATGCCAATCCNATCAAGCCNGTTGAAACGCTACAAGAACTTGACCAATACAAACCACTCGTAACATTTGATAACGAGGAAGAAGTTAAGAAAATTGCAGAGCATGCACCAAACGCAGGACTGGCCCTCAGATTACGAGTACCTAACACAGGGTCGATGGTTGAATTGTCGAGTAAATTCGGTGCCTTACCAGGTGAAGCAGTACATCTCATTGCCTGCGCGCACAATCACGGACTTACAGTTGAAGGTGTTTCATTTCATGTAGGAAGCCAGTGC
Organism: Planctomycetaceae bacterium; assembly: GCA_002694955.1. The sequence continues at coordinate 7,809 of NZNR01000060.1, read as the reverse complement.
ACAAATCCTNAGAATTACATTCAGGCAATTCATCTTTCAGCAGAGATTTTTGCCGAAGCAAAATCACGTGGTTTTGACTTACAGTTGCTTGATATTGGTGGTGGCTTTCCTGCCGCGTATGACGCAAGTGTTCCCGAGTTTGCAACGCTTGCAAAAAAAATTAACTACGAACTCGATCGCTTGTTTCCAAAGTCGATTGAAATTCTCGCTGAGCCCGGACGATTTCTTGTTGCCTCGGCAGGATCTGCTGTTTCGAAAATTATCGGCAAAGCAATTCGTAGCGACAAACTCTGTTATTACGTAAACGACGGTGTTTACCACACCTACTCGGGNATCATTTTCGACCACTGCACCTACCGGATGAAGAGTTTTAAAACNGGCCCAACTCAACTGTGCGCGGTCTTCGGACNCACGTGCGACGCGCTNGATACAATCAGCCTTGCTGAACAATTNCCCGAACTGAACATCGGCGATTACCTCTACAGTAGCACAATTGGCGCCTATTCCGCGGCCAGTTCAACTCATTTCAATGGCTTCCCACCTGCAAAAGTAGTTCATGTAAATCGCTAGCGTGATTCGAAAAAAGTTATGGCCTTTTAACTGCTTCGATAATGTGATACCCCTTCACAAGTTCCTGAGCCACGTCATTCCAACTCTGAGGTAACTGCTCCAAATACCAAGTTGGTTGCTTTGTGATCAGAAGGAGAGTACCGCCCGGTGCAAGAGCAGCCTTAGCTGAATTCACGAACATCTCGGCTATCCGAAAATCTGAGTAGTAAGGTGGATTTGCGGTCACAAGATCATAGCACCCAGGATCGGGAACNAATCCATCGGCCTCAAGNGTGACCGTAATGTTAGGAAGATCATTTTCAGAAGCTGACTGTTGCAANCAAGAAACGGCACGCGCTGAAGAGTCAATCGCATAAACTTCTATTGAAGGATGTCTTGCAGCGAGACCTAAGCTGACGCAGCCGGAACCACAGCCTAATTCAAGCACACGAGCACCTTCAGCCAGGTCTATAGCATTTAATAGATGACGTGCTGCTGGATCAATCCGCCGATGCGCAAAAACACCGGGACGGGTCAACGCAGTAAGCAAACGCTGATGGTCACGAAACACAATCTTGCACGTNAAATCTCTGACTTTTTTCAACGCCTTGGTTTTTCGCACGANGTAACAAACTGTTAGCGGCTTTTTTGATGAATCAGCACGCACCCTCACTTTTTCACCAGTAGCCGCCAGATGCGACCGCAACCACTTGTCTCGAGGGTTATCGATTGCGACAACCAAAGTGCCACCGATCTCCAATGCCTGAAAGGCTGACTGCAAAACGTCTCGCGTAAATTCAGCTTCGCCTGATTTAAAAACAGAAAGAACCGCAAGGTTATATTGTTTTCCCTGCGTATTTACGGGAACGTCGGCCTCACAATACAGGTCGAGTCCCGCAGGAAANTCAAGCCCTGAATTATTTAATAATTGCTGCTGGTATTNATCATGAAACCAGAGGCTTACCTGTGCATCTGGCCGAGTCTCGGCAAGTGTAATCGCAGCCTGCCCGCGACCAGTTGTAGTGGCCAGAATACGATTTCCGGGAATATCTCTAGCAATCATTGCAGCATGAAGTTCTGCNGGCCGAGCCGGTGGTAATTTCTCAAGAAGCGTGGACATAGCAACGGCCTCTGTTCTGGCTATACCATCTTGAATCGAAGTGCTGATGGTTTCAGTCAAGAGGAAGTGGCTCAAGCGTGAGTGGATCTCTGAGGGGAAGTTGCTTTACTTCGCCNCCAAAAAATTCTTTCATTGTTGCTCTTCCCTCAAGGTCTCCGGGAGCAATCGCTTCCCAATCACCAACAACAAGGATAGCCATTTGTGACGGATCAAGATGCTTCTTTGCAACTCTAAGCAAATCATCNTTTGTTACCAACCTGACCTTTTCACGAAAGGTACGCCAATAGTCTTCGGGTCGATTCGTCCACTCATCATTTACGAATACCTGCAGCGTTGTTGGCTTACTCTCAAATTGACGAGGAAATGTCTCAATCAAACCCTGTTTCGCGACTTCAATTTCTTCATCGGTAACTGGCTGCTGACGAATCAGGGCAATCTCACCAAGAACAATCTTTGTAGCCAAAGCTACTGTTGGGTTTTTGCTTTCAAATGTAGCCTGAAAAGCTCCTGGATAATCCACTCGCTGGGACAAAATAGAACGTACTGAATACGCAAGACCTTCATTGCTCCGAACCTTCTGCATAAGCCGGCTGGTAAAGCCACCAGCACCAAGAATCTCATTCAATAAAAGCAGTGGAATAGCATCTGGGTCATCNCGAACAATTCCTCGCTTCCCAAGAACAACTTTTCCTTGTGGAATCTTCTTCTGAACGTAATAAAGGCCTGGAACAAGCTCTGCCTCCGGTATCTTAGGGTCGGAAGCGACAGGCCCCCGTTCCCAACCAGCAAATGCCGTTTCNAGCTTTTGCAGCATTTCCTCAACAGCAAAGTCGCCAGATACTGCAACTATCATGTTCCCGGGGTGGATAATCTGAGCATGGATTGCNTGAAGCTGCTCTCGACTCATCGCCTCGATACTCAATGCTGTTGGCTGACTCGCTTCAAAATGCTTTCGGCCGTAAAGCATGGCTTTCCACTCTCGAGCCAGTATTGATGAAGCATTATCATTGCGTTGCTTCAATGACTCAAGCAAACGTGCTTTTGCAACTTCGAGCCGCCGCTTGTCAAAAGCCGGCTTTCGCAACATGGTGACAAACAGCTTCAAACTCTCATCAAGATTATCCACTAATGAATTCATTCGTGCTGTTGTAAATGTGTTGCCAGAAGAAACAGACATTTCTGTTGCAAGAAAATCAAGCGTCTCATCGAACGTTGATGGAGTCATGTCACCTGCACCACCCTCACGAACCATTCTGGCCATTACAGAAGCCAGCCCCGGTGCAACTGCGGGATCAAGAGAGTCTCCGCCTTTGAAAGTTATTGAAATGTTTACCAGCGGAAATTCATGTGATTCTGCGACATATACAATTGTTCCGTCAGAAAGCATCCTGCGGAAATCAGTTGCACGTGGCGGTTTAAAATCAAGCGGCTGAAACTCAATTGCTTCCGGACGTGGTGGAATAGCGAAGGCTTGTGAGAGGCANAGCACACTCAAAGTAACCAATGCAGCCAGTGAACGCCTACANATCAAATTCCNGAACTCCTGATGATTCACTTTACAGCCTCCTTCGCCGCGACTTGTTCCGACTTTCTTCGGTAAATTGNAACACTACGGTTTGTCTCATCGAAATAGTCCTTTGCAACTCTTTTGATGTCATCTGCCGTAACTGCTTCATATTTTGCAGGACCTTCATTGATCTCTTCCCAATCGAGCAGGGCTTCACTGAAGGCTAGTTGAATAAGGAGTGACATATTATTCTCCAGGCGACGGTAATTTGATGCTGCAACGCGATTCTTGACTTTACGAAGCTCACGATCTGACAAATCTTCAGTCTGTAGCTTTGCCAACTCTTCATACCAAGCTTGTTCGAGTTGCTCTGGAACAGCATCCCCGCGAGTCATCGCATCGAAAGAAAACAGGCCTGCGTACTTTCGGGTGTCCGAGCTTGCCGACGCTGTAGCAGCTATTCCACGACCCTCCACCATGGTTGTATAGAGACGACCTGTTCGCTCATTAAGGACTTCTGCAAGCATATCGAGTGGATAACTATCAACATGGCCTGCNGGCACAGTGTGGTAACGAATTTCTATTGTTGGNGGAAAATCACCGACCGCATTCATTCGCTGTTCAGCCAATTGTTCNACTTCAAGCGTAACCACAGCCGGCAGTTTGTTACGGCCTGGATCGAGTCGCGAGAAGTACTGCTTGATGTACTTTTTCGCCTGCTTCGGATCAAAGTCACCCACTACAACACCAAACAAATTACCAGGGCGATAATACGTATTCCAATACACCTGAGCCTGCTCAAAGGTGTAACTATTAAGGTCACTTGGCCAACCGATAACGGGCCAAGAATATCCGCATGAAGCCCAAAACATTGAATTGAACTGCTCCTGAAATCGACCAGTTGGTGTGCTGTCCGTACGCAGTCGCCGTTCCTCGTGAACAACATCTCGTTCTGAATAGAACTCTCGAAACACGCTATCATTCAACCGATCGCTCTCCATCCATGCCCATAATTCCAATTTATTCGATGGCACGGTGATGAAATAACAGGTTAGGTCATAGCTCGTGAANGCATTCATGCCACTACCACCAGCCTTCGTATAGACCTGATCAAATTCATCTTTGACAATCGTTGCAGTGGCCGGGCCAGCTTTCCCTCGACCCTGCTGCGCACGAATGAGCGTGTCGAGCTTCGTCCGCAAACTCTTGAGCCGAGGCGTGTCGTTGACTGGATCCCATGGATCGTCTATTTCTCCATTTCGATACCGTTCATACTGCTCACTTAATACGAGCTGGTTCATCTGGTCGCGGACTTTTTTCTGCTCGACTCGAAACGTGCGATCTTTATCCGGATTTCGTGTTCCAATCGTATTAGTTCCCTTGAACATCATGTGCTCAAAAAAATGGCTGATCCCCGTTATCCCTGGACGCTCATTGACACTTCCAACACGAGCAACCCAACCAGCGCTTACGACATTTGGTTGATCTGCTCTGGGAACAAGCAGAAACTGCATTCCATTCGGTAAGGTAAATTCTTCAACGGAAACTTTTTGAGCNGAAGCCGTATNAGANAAGCCAAAAATCATTGAAAGAAGTACGAACCAGATAAATATTTGCGACCGCATACTCAGACCCTTTTCCCAAAAGTTCGTAACTCGCGAATTAAACATCAAAACCAAAAAACGAATCCCCCGTAGTTATAACCCTTCGATCGCCNACGAGATAGCAAAAGTCTGACGCAATGGCTGTGTNTTTGTTTTCAAGCCGGCNTCTGGATCTGCCGCTGAAAAACAGAGGGCAACTCACGCCGCTTCAGGAGAACACTACTGTTCGCCCGCAGTGCGTAAAAACACGGTCCTCAAGCACAAGTCGAACTGCTTTTGCCAACACAATTTTCTCTACATCACGCCCTGCCTGAGCCATTTGTTTTGCCGAGAAATTGTGATCAACAGGAATAACATCTTGGGCGATAATAGGGCCCGCATCGAGTTCTGCCGTTACGTAGTGGGCTGTTGCCCCTATTAATTTGACACCTCGTTCAAACGCTTGCTGGTAAGGTGCCGCTCCTACAAAGGCAGGNAAAAAAGAGTGGTGGATGTTAATCAGTTTTTCTGAATACTGATCAACAAAATGATTGGAAAGAACTCGCATATATCGTGCGAGGACAATTACTTCGGGGGCATAGCTGTCAATTAATNGAGCTAGGTGTTGTTCGTGAGTTTCCCGGCTTTGTTTACCGTGAGGCAAAAAATGAAAAGGGACCTCAAACTTCTCAACAAGTTCCCGCAATGTATTGTGATTGCTGATGACCGCAACAACTTTTCCAGGCAGTTCGCCCACAGTATCCAGCAAAAGNAACTCACCTAAACAGTGTGGTTCCCGAGTCGCGCAAATGACGATACGCCGCGGTTCACGCAGCACAGTTCGAACATTTGCTGTGGTGGGCAAGACGCCAACGAGTGCACTTCGGAGGTCGTCCGTGCTCTGCGTCGTGCGACAAGTCTTGGACGACACTTCAGCGCGAAAAAAAAAGTGGGAGGCCTCAGCGTCCACAAATTCCTGGTTTCTTACAATATTCCATTGGTGGGTAGCTAAAACACCTGTGATTCTATGAATCAGCCCAACCTCATCGGGACAGTCAACAAGAACAACCTCTTGNACAGATGAAGGCGTGTCGCCAATCGTTTTTGTCAATTCGGNTTCTGAATGCATTGCACCCTCANATCGTGTTAATTCCCAAGTTCGGATCCAAAAATGACGTGACCTAATCTTGTCACCCCAAAGACTTGCAGTGACAAACGAGAAAAAAACTGGCATATAATTACAAATCAAGCAGTGTCACCTCAACGTCGGACAACCGATCAATGCATGGTGACTGGGCANTTTTTTTGGAATGCGGGTAAAAAAATATGTAAAAACAGNACNAAANTCGGTTTCAAGAACCACTGAGGGCTNTATTCNGCCTCATGTTTCCACAAGATCTTGTGTTGGAAATACCCAGATAAATCCTATTTTAGCTTGGTAATTCTCTGGCGGACGTCGTTTTAAAGCTGGCAATTCCTACCATTCTCGATCTTGCACGTCGCCAGCGAATCCGTAGACTTGTTCGGTTCGCGGTCCAGAAGGCCCGCTAGCGTAGCTCAATTGGCAGAGCGGCTGATTTGTAATCAGCAGGTTGCGGGTTCAAGTCCCGCCGCTAGCTCACGACGCAGCCGGATGGAAACTGTTCGACGTACTTCCTTTAGTGGAGTGGTTTGTCGTTCAGATGCCGGCGTTGGAAGGAAGCCTTGCCTACCGACCGAACCGGCCACCACTTNGGCGAGGTCGATACAANATTTCAGTGCTAAAACGATGATGTTTTATATCTAAAGGAGAAAAACAAGCAGGACTGNCGCTTAATGAGCCTCTAAGAAAGAATAAGAAGCGGTAGTTATTAGAAGACAAGTAGAGCGAAGGGGAGTTTCCCGAGCGGTCAAAGGGGTCAGACTGTAAATCTGATGGCATTGCCTTCGCAGGTTCGAATCCTGCACTCCCCACTACAATGAATCTAGACGCCCACTCAACATAANTTCAAGAAAACAAGACTAATAACGTAATGCCGGTGGTAAGACATCTCACGTCAACAAGAAAACTAGCGGGTGTAGCTCAATGGTAGAGCAATAGCCTTCCAAGCTAAAGACGAGGGTTCGACTCCCTTCACCCGCTCTTTTTTACTGTTCCAATTCAAAAAACACGATAATTCCATGAAATATCACGTTTTGCTTCTATTCAGATGCCACAAAACGTTTAAAACTAAGGAGTCATTTCGGTACATAATCGATGCCCAGACAGCAAATTAAGCTGCTGTAGCTCAGTGGTAGAGCGCGTCCTTGGTAAGGACGAGGTCATGGGTTCAAGTCCCATCAGCAGCTCTGCCACAAGGAGCTTTTTATAATTTGCAAATCGAGTGTCCCGTTTTTGAAAATTTAACGATACAATCTGATGTGGTTCGTATAGTCACAACAGAATAATTTTGATTTTTTTACAACGAGCAGGCCAAGAAANCCTGTTCTACCTTCAACGAGGAAAGGCCAAGGAAAAGAGCATGGCTAAGGATACTTTTGAGCGAACAAAACCCCACGTGAACGTCGGCACGATCGGGCACATTGACCATGGGAAAACGACGCTCACCGGTGCCCTTGTCGCCGTGCAGGCGGCAAAGGATCTGGCTGAGGCCAAGAGCTACGCAGATATTGCAAAGGGTGGAACCGTTCGAGATGAAACGAAAACGGTGACCATTGCTGTCAGTCACGTCGAATATCAAACCGAAAAGCGTCACTATGCTCATATTGACTGCCCAGGGCATGCTGACTTTGTCAANAACATGATTACGGGNGCTGCTCAGATGGATGGTGCCATTCTTGTTGTCAGTGCNGCNGATGGCCCTATGCCTCAGACACGTGAACANATCCTGCTGGCNCGTCAGGTGGGTGTTCCAGCACTTGTTGTTTTCTTGAATAAGGTTGACTTGGTTGATGACCCTGANTTACTTGATCTTGTCGAAATGGAGATTCGAGAACTACTGAGCAAGTACGGGTTCCCCGGAGATGATATTCCAATCATCCGAGGTGCCAGCAAACCAGCCTATGACAGT
>NZNR01000059.1 GCA_002694955.1 Planctomycetaceae bacterium | reverse complement strand
AGTTGGGTTTCCTTGAAGTGATTGAGCCAACAATCGAAATGGCATTGGGACGCCTTGCTGCTCAGGGTTGTAAAAGAGTTGTTGCACTGCCGATACTTTTGTTTTCTGCGGGGCATGCAAAACAAGATGTTCCACAATCGCTACGGGAGGCAGCCGCACGTTATGGGCTAAGCGTGACGCAGGCCGATCCACTCGGGTTGCATGGGGGTATCATAAACCTTGCTCGTCAACGCTTTTACGAGGCTGTGGAGGGGCTGGCACCCATTCATGGCGGGAGTGAGGCCCTTATTGTAATCGGTCGAGGCTCGAGCGATGCAACAGCTAGTCATCAACTCTGGCGTTTTGTGCGATCAACTTACAGTTCTCTGGTGTGTGTCGCAAAACATCGATTTGCTATCAGTTTTGTTGCAGCAGCAAGGCCTACAATGCGCGAAGCCGTTGATCAAGTGATGCTTGGTGCCAATGGGCGGCTACCAGTGAAAAGGGTTGTGCTTCATCCGCACCTTCTTTTTCATGGGCATGTCGAAAATCAAGTAGAGGGCCATCTGGAGAAGATGCGAAGCCGATTTCCTTCTGTGGAGTGGGTAAAAGTGTCCCGGCTTGGTGCTGCCCCAGAAGTTGCAGAGGCACTGGTCGACCGCGGATTAATATCTCTTTGTGGGACGAATTGATTTTTNGCCAAAATTTCACGTTAAGTTTGCACAAAAACCATCTCGTCACAGAGGCAGAAAATCGTCACAATAGAATCATGGAATTTGGTGCGGTGGTTAGATCTCGCGTGAGAACGCCCGTCGCAAAAACTCATACATACTTACGTGTATCCTGGAAGGAGTTTGCTGCGTGGATTGCCACCTCCCAGTAACTATCAGGCCTGAGCCACAACGTCCCAGCAGAGTATCGCCCGCGAGCAGGCTGTTTTATGCAGTCGTTATGTGCATTTTGTTTGGGTCCAGACTGATNTTGGCAGATGAACGNGAGGCGCCGGNNCCGGGGCCGAATGATCGACAAATTACTCTCGCAGTGAAAAGCTATCTTGAAAGAGAGCATTTCCTTCGTAAGCCGATAGACGATGAGATTGCGTCCCGTTGGTTNGATACGTTTTTAGCCGCNCTCGACCCGCTCAAGATTTATTTTCTGCAATCTGATATCGACAGCTTTGCGGAAAAAAAGACCAGTCTTGACGATCTCGTTCGTAGAGGNGATGTGAACTTTGCNTATGAGGTTTACGATCGTTTTCTCGAGCGCGTTGATGAAAGAATTCCTATCGTGGAGGCGCTATTAAAACAGAAGCTCAATTTCAATCAAAAAGAGTCAATTGTTATTGATCGTGATACAGCTGTATGGGCAAAGACTCANGCAGAAGTTCATGACAAGTGGAGGCGGCGAATCAAGTATGACTTGCTTGTTCAGAAAATGGAGAAGGTTGGGCCACAAGAGGCAAGGAAGAAGTTGCTTCGTCGCTACACCAGTTTTGCAAAGCGAATGCACCAGATGAACGCAGACGAATTGTTGGAGACGTACCTTTCTNCACTTACAAGTTCACTTGATCCACACACTAGTTTCATGTCACCTGGAACGCTTGAGAATTTTGAAATTACCATGAGGCTGCAACTTGATGGTATCGGTGCTTCGCTGAAAGGCGAGGACGGGTATACCACGGTAGCCGAAATTGTTCCGGGAGGTGCTGCTGACAAAGATGGTCGACTGAAAAAGAAGGATCGTATTGTTGGTGTAGGGCAAGGTGCAGAAGGGGAGATGGTCGATGTTGTTGATATGAATTTAAACAACGTTGTGAAACTCATTCGAGGCAAGCGTGGGACGATCGTTCGTCTCAAGGTCATTCCAGTTGGTCAGACGGTGCCAACGGTTTATGACATTGTTCGAGCTAAAATTGAATTGAATGATAGTGCAGCGCGNGGTGAAATCATCGAGGAAGGCATGAAACCAGATGGCAGTCCTTATCGCATTGGGGTAATTAATTTGCCGAGTTTTTACATGGATATGGCGGCTGCACGGCAGGGGCAGGCAGACTACAAGAGTAGTACTCGTGACTGCCGGAAACTTCTGGAAGGGTTTCGTGAACAGGGAGTTGACTGTGTTGCTCTAGACCTGCGTAGTAATGGGGGTGGCTCTCTACCTGAGTCAATTTCTTTAACAGGACTTTTTATTGACACTGGCCCAGTGGTTCAGATCAAAGATGCAGACAAACGGGTTCAGCAGTATGACGATTTGGANCCTGGNGTAGTTTGGGNTGGACCCCTTGTTGTACTTGTAAACAAATTTAGTGCGAGCGCGAGCGAGATTGTCGCTGGAGCGATTCAGGATTATCGCCGTGGCCTTGTTATTGGTGATGCGGCTACGCANGGGAAGGGAACTGTGCAGAGCCTGCTTGATTTGGGGCGCCAGCTTTTCCAGCGGTTGCCCAATGCTCCCTCGCTTGGTGCGTTGAAGATAACAATGCAGCAGTTTTACCGTCCTGGTGGACGCAGTACGCAGATGGAGGGCGTAAAAAGTGATGTTGAATTGCCGAGCATAACGAATCATCTTCCTGTTGGAGAAGCGGATCTTGATCATGCAATTCCCTTCGACAGGATCGATTCAGCTGAGTTTACGTCAACCGACAAGGTGACTGATTCAATGGTTGAGATCTTACGGGAACGGTCGGCTGAGCGTGTCGCTGCTGATGAAGAATTTCTTGAGCTTGCAACAGATATTGCTCGTTATGAGGAAAGAAAAAATGAAAAAACAATTTCGCTTTTGGAATCAGATTTTGTGAGAGAGTGGAATGAGGGGAAGGCCGCTGAAAAAGAAGAAGAGAAAAGGCAGGAGGAAAATGCGGGCCCACGGCGTCCGGTGGTTACACGCGACTTCTACTTTGATGAAGCTATGAGGGTAACCACTGATTATCTTGCGATCTTGTCTGGTGTGATGCCATCTGTTGCAAAGACTGAAAATGGTGCGCGACCTGAAAGTATTGACTAATTATCGTGAGCAGATACTTGATTCCACTCGGACATTCATGAAGATTTCTGAAGAAGTGTTCTCATAGCATCAATCGAATTTGGGTGTTTGGGTTGTTTCTTTGTGTCGCGCCAAACGTGATCTGAATTCACTCGTTTATTTCCACCGCGTAGGCGGGAATTAGTGGCCCACCTTGGACGTGGGCTATTTGTAAGCTCTGCGAGAGATGAGTACCAATGTTCACGTCGTATTGGGGTTGTGTCTGAGACAATATAGAGGCTCTTTGGTGCAGGAAGTTCGCTGATGTCGCAGATTACCGAGGCTGCGTCATCGACATGAATCAGGTTAAGCCAGCTGTCGGGATCTGCAGCGATCGGCTTGTTTTCTTGAATATCGCTTAGGCGCGGCAGCCGGCCAGGTCCGTAGATGCCAGCGAGCCGAAGAACAACGCCCGGCCCCTTTGGATGGCTCCTGAGAGCGGTTTCCGCTTCAAGCAATACAACTCCTGCTTCTCGTGTAGGTGAGGCAGGAGTTGATTCATCCACCTCATTAGTCTCTTCGCCCCAAACACCGGTCGAACTGATGAATACGACACGCGGTTTGTTTGGGATTTGTTGAAGTGTGCGGAGGAGCCCGTTGACGTGAACATCGCGGTAGCTCGCATGTGCACTTCGATCAAACCCAACTGCCCATAGAACAGTGTCCACCTCTGGCAAGTCTCGAATAGCCTCTGGTAATCCATCAGCAGTAGTCACATCACCGATGATTGGATGGATGCCTCCTGCAGAAAGATTTTTGGCATTCGTTGAACTACGGGTTATAGCAAAAACGTTGGATCCAGACTGAAGCCAGCGGTCCGCAACCCTTTGGCCAAGATAGCCGCATCCAACAATTAAGCGAGATCGCCTGTTTTGTTTGTTACTATTCATCCCGATTTTCTTGTTCTGCTGGGTGAAAATTACTTTCTGTCGTGACCTGTTTCTCTAACCAATTGCTGAGTATGACTTGGGCTGCAACGGCATCATGCCGCTTTTTTTTTCGGCCCCGAGTAAGTCGCGCAGGCCTCAGTAGTCCAGACGCTTCCTGAGACGTGTGCCGCTCGTCTTGGAAAACGATTGGCCGCTTAGTCGTATCCGATAACCAGTTCGCAAACTTTTCCACTTCAGTAGACATTTCACTGTTTCTTCCATCGGAGTGGATAGGAAGTCCAACAACAAAGCCAACAATTTCTTCATGCGCAACGAGATTTAAAAAAAACTCGGCATCAGACTTTCGGTCTCCGGTTGTTGTGTGAATTAGGTGTGGGCTCGCAATCATTCTTTCGGTATCACAAATTGATATACCGATCCTGCGTCGACCATAGTCAACACCGGCGAGTCGGCCTGAGGGAAGTTTGGGAGAGTTCATTTTTCAGGAGGACTTGTAGGAGAAGATTGCTGAGTGAATCGCCCTTTCAAAAGGAAACGAAGTGTTTCCTCCTGCACATCCTTGTTGTACATCATGCGTGAGTGACGAACAGGTATGACCAGAAAACCGTCTGAACCGTCAAGTTGTGTTTCTGATACGCGGACAATCGCATCATCGTCACCCTTGAGTAGCGGTGAATATCCTTCGTTGTCATTTTTTCCACCGGCTATGATCCCGAATTGAAATGGGGGTGTCTGAAGTTCACGACTAAGCCTGTCCCAATGCAGTACAAGTTCCCGAGCTGCACCAGATGCGAGGTTTCTAAGGAATGGATTACTTGCGGCCAGTTGAGCCAGATCTGATCCTTGATTGGGTGGGCCGAGCATTACCATGCGATTGATACGATGGATAATTTTTGGTTGTGCATCTTGTAGCCACCGCCGTACAACCAAATTCCCCATGCTATGACCTACGAAATTGATGTTGGTAGTTGGTGGAAGTCCCGCAAGTACCCTGCCTAGTGAATGGGCATGTGATGCAAGCGGTGCTTGAGGGCTAGCATAACCGAAGGTCAGGATACTGGCAGTCATGTTATCTTCGAGAAATGAAACAAGAGGCTGCATGGCGCCTCGGCTCTCACCAAGGCCATGAAGAACGACGACAACCTCTTTTTTGACTGGAGCAACGCTTCCTTTTTCAATATTGGAACAAAGTTCAGTTGAGCAGTCTCGGAGGCTTCCTTCGATGACAGTATGGTCAGATAAATCCAAGAGCCGATACGTTTTGGACTGGGCATGCTGTTGTATTCGCCAATTACTGACGACTCGCACATCTGACCACTGTAGGGCATCAGTAGCGGCAGTGAACGTATCAAAAAATTGACTGACCCAATGTGTTTTAGTGTCCTCTGGGGCTAGAGGCTCGGCGCCGGTAACATGCTGAATTAATGCAAAAAGAAGGCAGGCTGAGGCACCAGTACGATGTAGTAAGGAGAATAGCTTTAGATGAACAGTTTTCCTTAGAGAAATTCGTGCCATGCTTTACTTTCCAGCTCGGTGACTACTTTGCGAATGTGTTCCTCATGCGATCTGTCAGCAACTAAGGTGGCGTCCTCAGTGTGTACTAAAAGAATATTATCCAGACCCAAAGTGACAACGAGGTGGTCATCGCTTGTATGCACAAGGACATTCCTCGATTCAATGCCTAAGTGACGTCCAACAACAGTATTTCCATTGTCATCTTGTCCCCTTTGACGGGCGACAGCCGACCAACCACCAAGGTCATCCCATGTGAAGGGTGCCTCAATTACAGCGACTTCTGCAGCGTGCTCAAGCACAGCGTAGTCGATAGAAACCCCTTTTATCGCTGCAAATTCCTTTGAAAAAATCTCATCGCGCTGGGGGGTGTTCCAGTTTTCTGCAATACGTTTTAGGTGCAGTAAACACTCTGGTTGATGTTTTTCAAGTGCCTCAATAATTGTCTTTGCTCGCCAGACGAAGATTCCTGCATTCCAGAGAAAGTTGCCGGCAGCGAGATATTCTTTTGCTACATCAACAGGTGGCTTCTCTCGGAATTGAGCGACTCGGTGAACCGGTGCATCATTCTCTTTGTGGGGCAGAGGCTCTGCCTGTTGAATGTATCCATAGCTAGATGACGGGGTTGATGGACGAATCCCAAATGTGACAAGTCGATCCGGGCTTTGATCAACAAGGTCTTTTGCCTGAAGCAAAGCTCTCTGGAATGATTTAGTTGGATCGATTACATGATCACTGGGCATGACTGCCATCGTTGCGTCGGAATCTTGTTGAAGTATGAGCAACGCAGCTAGTCCTATGCAGGGAGCGGTGTCCCGTTTACAGGGCTCGCCAACAAATGCAGTTGATGGGAGTTCTGGTAGCTGTTTCTCAACGGCATCTGTTAGTTGATTGTTGGTGACAATAAGGGTGCGCTCTGGGGGAATAAGCCCTCGGAGTCGCCGAACTGTGTCTTGCAGAAGTGTTTCTGAGCCTGCAAGCGGTAATAGTTGTTTTGGTAGTTTTGCACGACTTGATGGCCAGAAGCGGGTTCCTGATCCACCTGCCATAATGGTTGCATGAAGCATGGAAATTTTTCTCCAAAGTATGGTCTCTAAATATCTTCAGATTGCCCGAACAATTTGTGGGCAGTCAATATGGTTGTTTGGAAAAGTTGCAGACTTTGCAATTAGTCGTAGATCTTCGTCGTCAAAAATTGACGCAGTATCTAGTTCTACATGCGTATCTGGCGACACCGTGATACCAGCTCGTGCGAGATGCCTGGTGGCATAAGCATTGATTGCCTGCTGTACCGTTTCGGGAGAGTCTTTGGCCGCACCAGATGGATTTTTCAGTGGGGCAAAACCTTCTGCTGGATCAATCTCAATAACAGTCACGCTATCGGCCAGAGGCATCAAGTCAAATATAAAACGCTCAAATTTGAAAGCGTTCGGTGTCGATGGTTGCACCTGGCAACCGTGTCCATCGATAAAAGGGACTTTTTTATGTGCGATGTGTAGCGGAAGGCTTGCCTGGGAAGAAGCAACGTTTTCAAGGAAATTTCTTTGAAATGCATGAATTCCTATACTACCGGCAAAGAATCGTAGCCTCCCGTCCGGTAGCCGCTCTGCAGCAATGGCTTCAGGCAGATCGCTGTATTCAATAATTTTTGTTGCACCTCCTGATTCAGCAACAACACCAACTCGCTCGCTAGGATCAATTTTCTCAATAACTTGTGTTGAAAGTGATGATCCGGATAGTAAATGGTAGCCCAGAAATTTTGGATCAAG
>NZNR01000058.1 GCA_002694955.1 Planctomycetaceae bacterium | reverse complement strand
GATGGACCACCGGGGCTTGGTAAGACGACGTTTGCAACATGCATACCGAGAGAACTTGGAACGACCCTGCAAATTGCTAGTGGTGCGGCGCTTGCTGCCCCGAAAGACCTGCTGCCTTATCTTACGAACGCCGGGGAAAGTTCAGTCCTATTTATTGATGAAATTCATCGTCTTCCAATTGCAGTAGAAGAATTCCTTTATCCAGCGATGGAAGATTTTCGTATTGATATCACTCTCGGTGACGGAATGAGTGCACGAACGATCAATATGCCCCTCCAGCCGTTCACGCTTGTAGGTGCAACCACTCGAGCCGGACTGATTTCAGCGCCACTTCGAGATCGTTTTGTTGTTCGCGAGCATCTGGATTACTACAGCGTTGCCGAACTCGCAAAAATAGTTTTTCGTTCTGCAGGAAAACTTGAAATGCCAATGGACGATGAGACAGCAACAGAAATTGCAGGGAGAAGTCGGGGGACACCTCGGTTGGCTAATAACCGCTTGAGGTGGGTACGGGATTACTCAACAAGTCGAGCTGATCGGGTCGTTGATCTCGAAATAGCGAGGACTGCGCTTGAGATGCAAGGTATTGATGAACTCGGCCTTGATGGCTTTGACCGGCGATATCTCGAGACGCTTCAGCGTGTTTTTGGGGGTGGTCCGGCTGGGATTGAGGCCATCGCGCATACGATGAGTACCGCTGTCGACACACTTGAAGACGACGTCGAGCCCTTTCTTTTACGTTACGAACTCATCATTCGTACCCCACGAGGCCGCCGTCTTACGGAGCGAGGTGAAACGCATCTTGGTGCTGCACCGCGCCCAGGTCCCCAGCGGAAATTGTTCTGAACGCATCGTGCACCCTCGGCCGAAAGAACGGTTCTTGACGGACATTCGGCTGGGACGTAGATTTTAGGGTTTCAGTAAGCCAATTATGTGGCTCTTTTCAATAGGTAAGAAGTAATTATGGCTGTCCCAAAACGCAGGCACTCCAATCGTAGAACCGGCTCCCGACGGGCGCATGATTTTCTTACACCCCGGCAACTGTCGTTTTGTCCGACTTGCGGAAAGGCTGTGCCGACGCATCGCGTGTGCAGTCACTGCGGGTATTACATGGGTAAACAAGTAGTAAAAACCGAGGACTAGTCTCTTGGCGGACGAATCGTTCGCGCTGCTCTTTCCGGGCCAAGGCGCACAACACGTCGGCATGGCTGGGTCCTGGTGCTCCGATTGCCCACCTGCCATGACTTTATTCAAGCAGGCCTCAGAGGTTCTCGGGTACGACCTATTTGAACTTTGTACAAGTGGACCTGCAGAGCAACTCAACACTACAGCAGTCAGTCAGCCCGCACTTCTTGTAACGAGTCTCGCAATGCTGGAAGTTCTCCGTTTGCAGGACGGTTCCCCCCTTGCACATGGTGGCAATGAGTCCTTCACGGCTGGTCTTTCCCTTGGGGAATATTCTGCCCTTGTTCATGCTGGTGCGTTGGATGTGCAGTCAGCTGTCCGAATTGTCGATGTTCGTGGTCGTGCGATGCAGGCTTGTGCTGACGCTGAGCCTGGAGGCATGGTCGCCGTTCTGGGGCTCGAACGAGACCGAGTTGAAGAAGTGTGTGACGCATCGCGTGGGACCGATGTGCTCTCCATTGCAAACGTTCTGTGCCCAGGGAATATTGTGGTTTCTGGAGGCCGCGCTGCCTGTGAAAGAGTGGCTGAGGAGGCGACCAAGGCAGGTGCCATGAAATGTGTCCCACTAGAAGTCGCTGGTGCGTTTCACACCAAGCTCATGGAGCCAGCGAAAGACAAACTTGCCGCGGTTCTTGAAGAAACAGAGCTACGTGTTCCGCGAATTCCGGTCATTAGTAATGTTGATGCGAGGCCACATACTGATCCTGATGAAATTCGCGGTCTTCTTGCTCGTCAAGTATGTGGTGTCGTTGAATGGCATGCCTCAATGGAGTTTTTGCTATCGACGGGAGCAGAGAACTTGTGGGAAGTTGGGCCGGGTCGAGTCTTACGAGGCCTCCTCAAGAGAATCAACAGAAAAATACCCTGTAAGGGTGTGATTGACAGTTAAGTATGTTCAGACATTCTGTCTTAAGAATATTTATCGTGAGCGCAATGCTAAGATTGAAAACAGACTCTAAATAGTGGAATGGGGTAATCGTATGGCCGAAACGAAACAGGCAAAGCCATTACAGGTTGACTTGGCTGGCCAGGTGGCTCTTGTGACTGGCGCAAGTCAGGGCATAGGTCGGGCCATTGCAGAGACTTTGGCAGCAAACGGAGCCACGGTATGCGTCTTGGCGCGTAACAAGGAAAAACTGGAATCACTCGTTGAAGCAATTACTTCCGCGGGAGGAAAAGCTGACTCGATACCCTGTGATGTTTCACAGCCAGACGCAATTGAAAAGGTGGTCGAAACGATTGTCGAAAAGCACGGACGGCTCGATATTCTCGTCAACAACGCGGGCGTCACACGGGATACCCTCCTGCCTCGGATGAGCAACGATGAATGGGATGAGGTCTTGTCAACGATTCTCCGCGCACCATTTTTGTTCATGCGTGCGGTGAGTCGTCCGATGATGCAGCAACGGTACGGAAGGATTGTGAACATCTCAAGCGTTTCAGGAATGATCGGAAACCCTGGGCAAGCCAACTATTCAGCCTCGAAGGCGGGCCTTATTGGGCTTACCCAGACGGTGGCAAAAGAGTTGGCCGGCCGAAAGGTAACTGTGAACGCGGTTGCTCCTGGCTTCATTGCCAGCGACATGACTGATGCCCTAGGGCCCGCGCTTCTGGATGTGGTGAAGAAACGAGTGCCGGCTAAACGGCTGGGTTTGGCGGCAGAAATCGCCGAAGCTGTCGCGTTTCTCGCTTCTCCGTCTGCCGGGTACATCACGGCTCAGACCCTTGTTGTAGATGGCGGTTTGATCGGGTGAGAATGCCTCATTGACGTTTTTTTGAGTACGAACTGGACAGGGTATGGCATTAGCCGGTATATCTTGCGTTCAGAGAACAGGTTGTTTTGAGCTAGTCACACAAGTTTGTGGTGTACCTACTGACAGCCGCAAACAACATATTTATCCCTTGTACGCGATTCCGATCGCGATTCAAAATATTTGGAGGATCAAACGTGGCATCAGTCCAGGATCGAGTGATCGATATCGTTGCTTCCCAGCTAGGCGTTAGTAAGGAACAGATCACTCCCGAGACATCGTTTATTAATGACCTCGGTGCAGATTCCCTTGACACCGTTGAACTTGTCATGGAACTCGAAGAAGAGTTTGAAATAAATATTCCTGACGATGCAGCCGAAAAGATTCAAACTGTCGGCCAGGCAGTTGAGTTCATTGAAAGCAATCAAGGCTGATACGGTTTTTGGAAACATCACAGGTTTGACTTGGGGCTGATCAAGGACGACATGAAGCGACGGATTGTGCTCACTGGTCTTGGGGCGGTTACATCTTTAGCCCGACCAGTTGAAACCTTATGGAGTCGACTACTCGCTGGTGACAGTGGTGTAGGTCCTATATCTCTTTTTGANGTGTCGGGTTACCGAGTCCAATTTGCTGGGCAAGTTCATTGGGANGGTCTTGCNGAAGGCGTNGCAAACGTAAAAGAACTTCGGCGGCTTGATCGGTTTACACAATTCGCGATCGCTGCTTCGGCTGATGCGGTGCAGGACTCAGGAATTGATTTTGGGAAAGAAGACCCATACCGATGTGGCGTGATTATCGGTTCTGGTATNGGAGGACTCGCTGAGTTTGAAGCACAGCATGAAAGACTGCTGAAAAAAGGTATCGATAAGGTCTCCCCTTTCACAATTCCGAAGTTGATAGTCAATGCCGCGAGTGGTCATGTCTCTTCGATTCATGGCATTAAAGGGCCAAACTTTGCAGTAGCCACCGCGTGTGCCAGTGCGGCCAACTCTCTCGGCGAGGCATTGCGAGCGATCCGGTATGGTGATGCCGATGTTATGGTGGCTGGAGGAAGTGAGGCAGCCCTCACTCCCATGGGATTGGCAGGTTTTCAGAACATGCGAGCTCTGTCATTTCGAAGCGATGCACCTCAGCAGGCAAGCAGGCCTTTTGACGTTGACCGAGATGGTTTCGTGCTAGCAGAGGGAGCCGGTGTTGTTGTCCTTGAAGAACTTGAACATGCCCGAAAACGTGGAGCAAAAATATATGGTGAGCTCATGGGGTATGGAGCAAGCGGTGACGCTGGGCACATTACCCAGCCCGATGAAGAAGGGCGNGGAGCAGCCAGAGCGATGTCGATGGCACTNGAAGACGCAGGTGTGTCCCCTGAATCTATTGACTACATCAATGCTCATGGAACAAGCACACCGCTCGGAGATAAAGCCGAAACATTGGCCATCAAGAAAGTGTTTAACGAACATTCGAAAANACTTGTTGTTTCAAGCATAAAGAGTCACCTTGGTCATACGCTCGGAGCCAGTGGTGGGATTGAATTAGTTGCCTGTGCAATGGCGTTACAGCACAACGTCATTCCGCCAACGATTAATTTGGAGACGCCAGATCCGGAGTGTGATCTTGATTATGTGCCGAACCAACCGCGGGAGATGCAAGTTCAAGTGACTATGAGTAATAGCTTCGGGTTTGGTGGGCACAATGCCAGCCTTGTACTCGGCCGGCTTTCCTGACGAGTCTTGTGTGTTCTCGCTCAGNCAATCNGGTCGGTGAGTCCATTGGAAAAAACCTGAAGCCAAGTGCTGCTTAAACGAGTGCTGCTTTAAACGGAATAACATAATCTGAAATCAGCAAGTTTTTTATGCGATGCTTTGCAGTACCTGATGAAGCCGGAATAACGCATCGCTTTATGGTTGTGTTNTNTCTGGGATGGTTATTGCTGCCCAACTGGTTTGCTAGGTGTGCTTATNGNCAGCTNTCCTCTACTGCGGGGCAGGTGTGGAAAACATACGACATTGAGCCTTTTCTTCAGGTAGCGGGCCCCGGAAGTGAAAAGCATGTTGTGCACTGGATTCTTCAGCAGACGGGATATGAGAAGTGGCATGGGAAGCATGCGGCATCTTTATCGGCAGATAAAATGAAGCTTTCGTGTTACCACACGCCGGACATGCAGGAAAAAGTTGCGAGTATTGTCGAGCGGTTTACGGCAGATGATGCGCTGCCTCATCAGTTTCAGGTGCGCGTCATAGGAATCGGATCAGTTCGATGGCGTCAGCAGGCATCAGAAACCATGACGGCGTTGCCCACTGCTACCGCAGGCGTTCAGGCCTGGGTTGTACCGCGAGAGAATTCAGCGGAGTTACTCAATCGACTTCTATCACGAAGTGACGTTGAAGAATTGCCTGTCGGGCCAGTTTTAGCAGCGAATGGTGTACCTGCAACCTTGTCAGGGGTTCGTGAGAGGACGTATGTTCAGGATATTACGATCAATCCTGCATTGCCAAATGGATGGCAGCCCCTGTCGGCAACCTGTCGTGAAGGCTTAAGTGTTGATGTGCAACCGCTCGTCTCTCTTGACAGTGAGCTTGTTGACGCCGTTCTCCGTTGTCGTATTGATCAGATTGAGCGTATGGCATCAGTGACAGTGGCAGTGCCGGTTGGCAACCGTCCAGATGTAAAATTGGAGGTGCCTCAGATTTCGGCTGTGCGGATAGGAGAGCGATTTCGCTGGCCAGTATCTCGAACACTTGTTGTTGGGTTAGGTTTGGTGCCCTGGCCTGTCCCAGGTCAGAATAAGGCGGCTTCAGCGGGGCTATTTACTGAAATAAAACGGAGTGATGCGATTGTTGTGATTGAACCGCGTCTGCGGAACGAAAAATCACAACAGTCGGCTCTTCCTCAATCTAAGATAAAATGGGAGGATTCGCATTCATTCAGTAGCTTATCGTCGTTAGTCCTGGCATTCTGAAAAATGGTTGAGTTGGTAGGCTTTACACAATCCTCTTAAGAAATTTGGACTTTGGTTTCTTCTATGAACGTATCGAATGAGCGACGGGTTGTAGTAACCGGCGTGGCAGCAATTTCCCCGTTTGGCCTTACTGTTGAGGATCTTTGGTCAGGTCTCACTGAGGGGCGTTCAGCTGTCGGACCCCTCTCCGCTTTTTCAGTAGATGGTTTGCCACTACGCCATGCCGCCGAGGCAAGTTGTTTCACAGGACACATTAGTGAGTTTGGTGAGCTCGACGGTACTCTGAAAAAGTCTATCCGGAAAGGCTTGAAGGTCATGTGTCGAGAGACACAGATGGCAGTTGCAGCAGCCCAGCGAGCTCTTTCAGATAGTGGGCTGCAAACAGGTGCGTCACCTTCTATCCCGCCAGAGCGATTTGGATGTGTGTTTGGGTCTGACTACATGCTCACAATGCCTGAAGATTTTACGGCAGCAGTTGAACGATGTCGGGGTGAGGATGGGCAGTTTGATTTTGAACGGTGGGGTGCTGAAGGTATTCCTTCAATGACACCACTTTGGTTATTGAAGTATCTGCCTAATATGCCAGCAAGTCACATTGCTATTTTTAATGATCTTCGGGGCCCGAGTAATTCTCTTACAGTGCGAGAAGCGAGTGGTCATATCGCTGCCGGTGAGGCTGCCATTACCATTAAACGCGGGGCTGCCGATGTGGTGCTTGCAGGATCAACCGGCACCCGCATCCACCCTATGAAAATGGTGCATGCAATTTTGAATGAGCAGGTCGCTTTAGGCGATGGTGCACCAGAGAATTGGAGCCGACCATTCGACCAAGAACGAAAAGGTATGGTTCTTGGTGAGGGTGCAGCGGTGCTTATCCTGGAAGAGTTTGAGCATGCCAAACAAAGAAAGGCAAAAATATACGGAGAGGTTCTTGGGCATGCAGCAGCAGCTCACAGTTCGGGAATGGCTGTTGGCCAGCGGCAGTCTGTTGTTCAATCAGTCACTGCTCGAGCACTTGCATCTGCAGGTATCAGTCCTGAAAGGATTGGGCATGTGCACGCACAAGGGCTGAGTACGACAGAAGGTGATCAGGAAGAATATGCTGGGCTACGAGAGTCTCTGGGTGAGGCAGTGGCCGATGTGCCGTTCGTTGCGGCCAAAAGCAACTTCGGCAATCTGGGTGCGGGAAGTGGTCTTGTCGAATGTATCGCGAGCATGATGGCTCTTCAGAATGATGTCCTTTTTCCGTGTAGAAATTATGAAACACCCGATGCGAACTGCCCAATTCGACCGGCAACTCAGGGCGATTCTGCTGGTGAGAGCTTTTTGAGTCTGGCCGTAACCCCGCAGGGTCAGGCCGGTTCTCTCGTCATTGGGCGGTGTCCAGAAGGGGCTGCCGGGGCTGGTTCTTGACAGTTTAGAGTGCCTATTCTACCTTAAAAACTTATGAAGGTGCCTCGTTGTGCCTCCGTATTGGTTTGTGGTGTGCGGGTTTGAGGAAACGCTGAGATCGCCTTTATCGGGTGCTTTTTGATGGCCACGGTAACGTGGAGCGTCTACTTTTCCGGCACAGCTTACAAGTGCCGGCCCCCGATCACTGCACTTGGAAGTTCCATTTGGCGGTAGTCGATTCGTATTGGATCGGGTTAGTGAGTTCCGAGACACGCATGAAGCCAGAAGAAATTCTCCGAATTGTCGACGCAATTCATCGCGACAAAAACATCGACAAGGAGATCGTCTTCCAGGCGATTGAGTCTGCGTTAGTTACCGCCTTACTTCGACATTATGGTGAAGAAGCGGAGGTAGTCCTTCGAATTGACCGCCAGTCAGGTGCGATTGCCGGAACGCATGATGGTACGAACATCGACCCAGAAGAGATCACTGGCCGCATAGGTGCACAGACTGCGAAACAAGTCATTATTCAAAAGATTCGTGAAGCTGAGCGGGACTCGATTCATGATGAGTACGAAGAGCAAGTTGGTCAGATGGTGTCAGGGCTTGTGACACGTTTCGATGGTGGAGTTGCCACAGTTTCTCTTGGGGCGACCGAAGCGATACTGCCCCGAAGCGAACAGATCCCCGGCGAGAGTTTTCATGTAAATGAAAGAATTCGTGCCACGATTTTCGAGGTTCGGAAATCGGGCAGTCGTGTAAAAATTATTCTTTCACGCATTCGTCCACAGTTGGTCCAACGGCTTTTTGAGCAGGAAATTCCTGAAATAATTGATGGTGTAATTGAAATCCGAGCTATTTCCCGAGAGCCTGGTTATCGTAGTAAGGTTGCGGTCATAAGTTCTGACAATCGTGTTGATTGCGTTGGAGCGTGCGTTGGTGTCAGAGGAAACCGGATTAAAAATATTGTTGAAGAACTTGGTGG
>NZNR01000057.1 GCA_002694955.1 Planctomycetaceae bacterium | reverse complement strand
TGAATAAGCTTGCAAAAACCTTAATCATTGACACATTGTTGCTCCACCCATTTAATAGCAGCTTCGCGCGATGTGACTTTTTCATCAAGTTGTAAGGCTCGTAGTTGAGTCAAAAGATGCCCTACAAGAGGTCCTGCCGGAACACCAATGTTGAGCAAATCTTTGCCACCAAGCAGGTGTGAAGGATTCAACTCGGAGTCATCCCGCTGCACCTGATTACTTACCCACTCCACATTTTCTGACGGAAAGTAATCAATGATAGAGAGTGCTACCATGAGATCAGCTAAATGGAATCGCCATTCATGGGCAAGCCATGGCTGAAGCAGCGACCAGGGAACACCTGAATAATCNGGCAAAAAATTCTTTGAACTCAGAACAGAAAGTGCCTTGACCAGCCAGGATGCCAGCTTTTTTTCAGAATTTGACAAGCGGAGATGATTACCCAATCCAACCACCGCTTCAATGTCCCCACGACAAAGAATTGCCATGGCAACCGGCAGAGATGGCTCNTGAATTTTATCAAGAACATCCGAAGCACTNGCCCAGAACGCCTCCGTTTTGTCGANTTGGTCACCAAACAACGGATGCACGAGACCCGTGGCTGCCAAAAGCCGTAGCGCCTGGCCGCGCCCCTCTCTGGAAACCATTAGTCGAAGTTCCGCGGCCAAACGTTCCGGGCTGACTAGTTCAAGTTGTTTTGACAGCCGTTCGATAGCATTCCGAGTTTGTGATTCTAATGGAAACCCAAAGTTCGCTGAAAAACGCACTGCTCGTAACATTCGGAGATGATCCTCTCCAAATCTCATNTCTGGATCACCAATTGCACGAATAATTCCTTTCTCCAGATCCTGCTGCCCGCCTACATAATCAACAACGACTCCTTTGACTGGATCAAAGAAGAGGCCATTGATTGTGAAATCACGGCGAAGCGCATCTTCTCGCGCATCANAGAAAGTAACTCCTACAGGATGACGTCCATCAATGTACTCAGCGTCAGAACGATAAGTCGCAACCTCGACATTTCCAGATGCTTTNGAACCAATGACTGTGATGACCCCAAATGCCGCGCCAACAGCAATTGTNCGTCTGTNACCAAAGATTTTTCTGACACTNTCAGGAGGAGCAGATGTTGCGACGTCATAGTCCGTCGGCACTCTATTCAGCAACTGATCTCGNACACATCCCCCGGCCCACAATGATTCATACCCTTGATATCGAAGTTCCNTTACAACCTCGACGGCAAACGNACGGGCAGCACNAGGATCAATGTGGCTGGTTGGCATTCTTGAAATTTGACCTTTCAGTATGTTTTCGCCATTGTGGACACATTGAGACTACAATTTACAGTCCGCACTATCCGTGAAGATCCGTATTTCGATAAATTCCCAATTATGACACTACCAACAGAAATTATTCCGAGCGATGCATCGACCCTGTTTGATACGTCAAAAAGCGATGATTGCCTCTTACTCGACTGTCGAACAGAAGAAGAATATTCGATAGCCAAAATTGCTCAATCCAAGCTCATCCCGATGCAGGAAATCCCGGAGAGGCTGGATGAACTAGAGCCCTGGAAGCAAAAACGTCTTGTTGTACACTGCCACCATGGAATCAGAAGCCTCCGCGTTGCAAAATGGCTCCGGGAACAGGGCTTTAAAAATGCTCAGAGTCTCAAGGGCGGCATTGAAGCATGGAGGAATGAAATTGATTCCTCAATCCCTTCATACTAGGCATGTTTGGTTGCCATCTGTGCAAGTGNCACCCCAACCGGTATCTTTANGGTCGTGATTACAGGTTGGGGCTGTAAGCCTCGACCAGCACACGACATTTCTTTTCGAATTGCCTTAGAACGAATTTCCCAAGTTAAATATTTTCGCAGGAGACGAACATGTCCAGCAACACACCACACTCAGATAGTTCGCGTTTTTCAAGACGCAATGCCGTAAAAATTGCTACCGTTGCTGGTGGAGCAATTGCTTCCATGCGAGGAGTACATGCTCAAACTCAGTCCACAGAGCTTATTCGTGTAGGACTTGTTGGTTGTGGTGGACGAGGCACGGGAGCCTTAACGCAGGCTCTGAGCGTAAATGGCTCGAACGTTAAAGTGACTGCTGTTGCAGATGCATTTGAAAGTAATATTAGCCGCACGCTTCGAGCAGTTGAAAAAATGAAGGATAAAGTCGATCTTCCGAAAGAAAGACAGTTCTATGGCCTAGATGCATACAAGAAGGTTCTTGATCATTGCGATCTTGTCATTCTCGCTACTCCACCAGGTTTTCGTCCGTACCATTTTGAAGCTGCAATTAACGCGGGTAAGCATGTCTTTATGGAAAAGCCTGTTTGTGTTGACAGCGCTGGAGCACGTCTCGTGCTCGAAGTTGCAAAGAAGGCTGACGAAATGAACAGAAAAGTCGTTGTCGGACTTCAACGCCACTATCAGGCTAGCTATCGGGAAACAATCAAGCGTGTTCGTGACGGCATGGTTGGCGACATCATCGGAGGCCAGGTTTATTGGAACGGCAGTGGCATCTGGTATCGAAAACGAGAAGCCGACATGAATGAGATGCAATTTCAAGTTCACAATTGGTATCACTTCAATTGGCTTTGTGGCGACCACATTTGCGAGCAGCACGTTCATAATATTGACGTTGCCAACTGGTTCCTTGATATGATTCCTGAATCGGCGTATGGCGTCGGAGGAAGGCAAAACAGAGTCGTCGGGCAGCCAAGTGAAATTTACGATCACCATGCAGTGAATTTCAGTTACCCGAATGGTGTCCGTATTGCCAGTCAGTGCCGACAATTTCCAGGCGGCCAGAACCGCGTGAATGAAGAATTCCAAGGAACAAAAGGATTCGTAAAAATCGGTGAGATAACTGATTATTCTGGAAAAGTTCTTTGGAAATATGAAGGACCAACGAAGTCAAAAAGTAAAGATGCCGGTGGTAGTACGAATCCGTATCAGGTTGAACATAACGAACTCCAGGCTGCTATCCGAAACGACACGCCACTCAATAATGCCTACTACGGGGCAACCTCAACTTTTTCGGCAGTTCTCGGCCGAACGGCAACATACAGCGGCAAGCCACAGGAATACGAAAAGCTTCTGGCTGCTGATTACAACCTAATGCCTGACAACCTTACATGGGAGTCCACCCCACCAGTCGTTCCGGATAAAGATGGCAACTATGCATTGCCTATGCCGGCGACATATAAGCTTGCGAAGAAAATGACCTCCTGAGCTAGGGAGGCACGATATATGAAAATTGGTGTCCCAAAGGAGACGAAGAAGGACGAATATCGCGTCGCAATTCTTCCCGTTGGGGTAGAAGAGTTAGTACGATCTGGACACACCGTTACGCTGCAAAAAACAGCTGGGAGTGGTTCTGGCTTGCCTGATGGTTTGTACGAGGAGTGTGGTGCGACCATTGTTGACACCGCCGCTGAAGTTTTCGCTTCATCTGATCTCATTGTTAAAGTCAAGGAACCCCAACCAGACGAAATAGCACTGATTCGGCCAAGGCAGATTGTATTCACCTACTTTCATTTCGCTGCTGATCGAGAATTGACAGAACGCTTCCTCGAAACGGGTGCAACGGCTGTCGCGTATGAAACACTTCGTGACGAACATGGAGGATTACCGCTCTTGAAGCCAATGAGCGAAGTGGCAGGAAGAATGAGCATTCAGGAGGGTGCCAAGTACCTAGAAAAACCCCAAATGGGACGAGGAATTCTTCTAGGGGGTGTCCCCGGAGTACCACCTGCAAATGTGCTCGTTCTTGGAGCAGGTACCGTTGGTGCCAACGCAGCGAAAGTAGCAGCAGGTTTTGGGGCAAACATTGGTCTGCTCGATACAAATCTTGAACGGCTTCGTTATCTCGATGACGTCACACCACCAAATATTGATTGTCTCTACTCCGATCGTCACACCATCCGAGAATGGCTAAGCCGCGCCGACCTCGTAATTGGCAGTGTCCTGATCCCTGGGGCTCGTGCACCACATCTCGTTGAACGCGATGACTTGCGTCTTATGAAACCTGGTTCCGTTATTATTGATGTAGCAATCGACCAAGGAGGCTGTATCGCTACGAGTCGCCCAACATCACATGCCGAGCCAACATTTGTTGTCGAAAATGTGGTCCATTATTGCGTGACGAATATGCCAGGGGCTGTTGGGCGAACAAGCACATATGCACTCTGCAATGCAACCCACCCATACGTTCTCTCACTTGCCAACCAAGGTATCATGGCCGCAGCACGCACGGACCCAGCGATTCAAACGGCTGTTAATATCTTCGATGGTAAACTTATCCAGCCCGCGGTGGCGAAATCATTTAGCATCACCTGCAACACAAATCCATTCAAGTAAGGCAGATTTTCAACGAGCATTCACGACTGGTCACTAGTAACTTATTAATTCAATCGCAATGAATAAATGTATTTCGAATGAAATTAACACTGTCTGCTGGCAAGGCAAAGCCGACGGCTATCTCGAAATTCTAGATCAGACAAAACTGCCAACCCAGATCACTTATATTGTCTGCAAAGATGTTCCAGCAGTCATTGAGTCAATCAAATCATTGAGGGTTCGAGGTGCACCTGCGATCGGTATCGCCGGCGCATATGGGATGGTGCTTGCAGTCCAAAGTGCCACACTAATCAAGGATTCATGGGAAAAGAAGCTTGCATACATACGACAACGTGCAGAGGATCTTGCAACAGCAAGGCCGACTGCTGTAAACCTCCGTTGGGCAATCCAACGAATTGAGCGTCTCATTCTGAGTGCCGGGGAAGATCCAGATTTCTCAAAAGTATTGAATGATGTTCTTGACGAGGCGAGACGCATCCAAGAAGAAGACCAGCAGCTCTGTAAAAAAATTGGTGAAAATGGTTCGTCAATTCTTCCAGACGGCGACCTCCTGACTCATTGTAATACCGGAGCTTTGGCAACAGGGGGTATAGGCACAGCGCTTGGTGTCATTGTGACTGCCTGGGAACAAGGCCGTCGTTTTCATGTGTATGCCGACGAGACAAGACCTTTGCTACAAGGCGCCCGGCTTACTGCATGGGAACTCACCCAACGAAAAATTCCTGTAACTGTGCTTGCCGATGCAGCTGCAGCCCACCTTTTGAAAACAGGGAAGATAGGCTCTTGTATTGTTGGAGCTGACCGAATTACAGCCAATGGAGACACAGCAAATAAAATTGGAACATATGGCCTAGCTTTATTAGCCAAGGCTCACAATGTTCCATTTTTTGTCGCTGCTCCATCGAGTACATTTGACCTTNCCCTNAAAGCCGGANATGAAATACCGATCGAACAGCGCGATGAGAATGAAATCCTTCAGCCATTNGGCTTTCAATCTTCACCAGCATCAGCCCGCGGCTATAATCCGGCTTTTGACGTCACGCCAGCACACCTCATTACAGCAATAATCACTGAGCGTGGTATTATAAAAAATGTAACTGCACAAACGATTGCAACTGTACTACGTGAACAGTCCTAGCCGCANCAGACAAATAACCTCTCCCTGCGAATATCCCAGCATGCCTTCTTCTACTCAGCAGGTTGTAATCGTTGGCAGGCCAAATGTTGGAAAATCAAGTATTTTCAATTGGCTTTCTCAGCGAAGAATCGCCATCGAAGACTCGACTGCGGGTGTTACTCGTGACCGTCTGACTCAAAGGATTGAGTGTGGTGGAAAAATAATTGATCTCATAGACACCGGTGGAATGGGNTTTGACGATCCCGATGGGTTGACTGAACAAATCGACATGCAGATTGAAGCTGGCCTAGCTACTGCAGGAGTTGTTGTTTTTGTAGTTGACATTCGAACCGGCCGTGTCCCAGCAGATGGAGAAGTTGCTCTGCGCCTACGACAGTCTGGTGCGAATGTTCTTTTAGTAGCTAACAAGTCTGATGATGAGAAATTTGATGTTCTGGGCCATGACTTTGATGCACTTGGATTTGGNTCGCCACTTGTCACGAGCACAAAGCAGAATCGTAACCGTGATGAATTAGTTGAAGCTATAACAAAGCTTCTTCCAGAGACTGTGGATGNGGAAGATCCGGCCACAACCGACCTTCCGGAAATGAAGGTTGCAATTGTCGGCCGCCGTAACGTTGGAAAAAGCNCGTTTGTTAATGCTTTGGCAAAAGAAGAACGGGTAATTGCCAGCCCAGTTGCAGGGACTACCCGCGACAGCATTGATGTTCGTTTTGAAGTAGATGGCCACTCATTTCTTGCGATCGATACACCAGGGCTACGGCGCACAAAAAGCCGTAATAGTGATATCGACTTCTACTCAACCCACCGAGCCGAACGAAGTGTTCGCCGTGCTGATGTGGTCCTGATGCTTTTCGATGCCACACAGCCTGTGGGCAAAGTCGACAAACAACTTGTCGATCTCATTGTCGAGCAGCAGAAGCCTGTTCTCTTTGTTGTGAACAAGTGGGATTTATACGCAGGAGATGTCGAAAGAAGCGAATGGGCGCAGTACCTCCGTGATACTTTCCGCACGATGCCCTGGGCTCCTATTGCATTTGTGACTGCCACAACGGGGCGTAATGTAAAAGCTGCAATTGACACGACCCAACGCCTCTTTCGCCAAAGCCAGGCTCGAGTTCCAACAGCTGCGCTCAATACAATTATTCATGCTGCAACTCAAGCAACACGCCCACCTGCTGATCGCCGAGGCCGGCCCGTACGAATCTACTTTGCGACACAGGTGGATACCGCGCCGCCTACAATTGTTCTATCAACAAGCTCTCCTGAAAGCCTCACCGCACCTTACAAACGATATCTTCTTTCATCACTTCGAAAGAACGCACCATTTACTGAAGTACCGATCAAGATAATAGTACGGAATCACAAAGCTCGTGAGTAATCTTCTATTTTTTTATTTAGTTTCCTCACAACTTTAATATCTTCTGGTGAAACCGGAACACCGCCTAGAAGACAATCTGGATTACTTTTGATTTCTGGCACAAGTGTTTCGAGTACGACTTGCATCAGATGGCCGATCCCTTGACCAGTTCGAGATGATGTTCGAACAAGTGTTTCTGGAAAGGCCTTTTTATAGAAATCCTTATTGCAAGATATATCCAACTTTGTGCCAACGTTAATACATTGCGGTAGGTCATCACCAAAGTCTTGTATTAATGAAACATCCACTGGTGATTGATCAAGTGGATGTATTTGTAGCATAAGATCTGCATTCGATGCCTCCACTACAGCTCGATTGATACCCCTTCTTTCAATATCACTAAGCTCCTTCTTTTGATTACCAACAAGGTGGAAACCTGCTGTATCAATAAAATCGAATGACCACCCATCAATGACAACTCGTGCCTCCAGCAGGTCACGTGTTGTACCTGCATGTGGGGAGACGATACTTCGATCATATCCAGCCAATGCATTGATCAGGCTGCTCTTACCCGCATTCACTGGCCCAAGTAAAACAACTCGCCACGGTTGCGTTAAACGCAGACCAACTCGGGAAGCGCGTTCCAAACGATGAATGACGGCTTTTGCCATGGCAAGTTGATCCTGACATCTCGGTCTTGTATCGAGCACTTGCTGAACTTGTTTGATATCTTTCTGAAAGGATCCCGAGAGCTGCCGTGTAAGTATTTGAGCTGCGTACCATCCATCAACTTGAGCCAACTGTTTTCGAATCCCCGTCTGTGTACTATCTTTTTTTACGCACGCAAGCCAAGCATCCCACGAAACTTCATCTGCACCGGCCGACACAAAACTATTGATCAAAGACCGAACAACTGCGCTACCTCCATGAGAATGGATTTCCCACCTGTGAACCCCCGTTCGAACCAAAACAATACATTCCAGCCTTTGACTGACCCTTTTACTAGATAAACCAATTCCCTCTCCACCGCTTAATAATTCATGGTTCCATTGGCCAACTGCAATAGAATCAACTTCTAACAAATCAATAGAAGTGTCTTTGAATGGGTGAAAATAAGCATCGAGAACGGAGCACGCTCTATCTCCTGAAATGCCAACAATCCCAAGCGCTCCAGGCTGTGAAGGTGTCAGCCTTGACACAAGAAATTGACTGTTTTTTAACAAAACAGCAGTATCTTCAGGGGGTGTATTTGACATTAAAAACTACTAAAAGTAGAACGCTATAGTCGGGGTGGGGGAAGTTAGGGTACTGGATTTTTATCCTAACATCAGCCTAATGGAAGACCATTATTCTTCTGCGCAGTTGGGGACTAACTTACTTGCTACAAATTTGCAGTTGTTTCCTTCTCTTACACCGTTTCACCTTC
>NZNR01000056.1 GCA_002694955.1 Planctomycetaceae bacterium | reverse complement strand
CACCGTAGTTTCGCGCGTGCATCCAACTCTCACGAAAGTTATCCGGGTGACACAATATTGTCATGCCAACTCTCTCGTCACCAATTGTTCCACTATAGTCACACCACGTTGATGGCTGGCTCCAAACGTGCTTGGCTCCGTGGCGACCCTCCGAGTCACTGATCTGACCGCTCTTCAGCTCTGCAATTTCAGTGGCAACGCGAATTCCCAATCCCATTTCTTCCTGATCGCCAAAATAGAATGTGTTGCCCTCTGGGGAAAAGAAGGTCGAGTCCAATTGAAGAAGATAACCCTCTTTTAGCGCCCGGATCACGCAACGGAAGTCCTCGAAACAGACCACACTTCCATCGGCTCGTTGATACGACTTGCGCTGTGAGAATGATCCAAGTCCAAAGCCACTTGTTGGCCCTTGCGTAAATTCCTTGTGAACCACTCGTCCCTTGTTACGCCAAAAATCCTCACCGTCCAGATCACCGAAAGCCAACCAAATTCCAGGATGCATGTCAGCGTGATCCTGGCGGTCACCTTTTTCAGGTGGAAAGTTTCGAGTGACCTGAGTGCCGCTGGGCGATTTGACGTGAGCAAAGAACGGACGCTTCACCTGGTCATGCTGATAAATGTAGCTAGCAAGTTTGTTTTTTCCGAAGTAAATCTGCAAAGCTTTGCCATCGTCGCGAAATGTAATCGGTGCAGTAGTATCCAACTGCGGCTTTGTTTTCGGGGAGTGGACCTTGTCAGAAGTCTTGCGCAACTTGGAATTTTGGTGAATCCCACTACGGTCCGACCCAAAGGTGAACTGCGGCGGTGCATCTGCCTTCTGATTCAAGTTGGTCGAAAGGTGGCTTACCGACTGCAGCAACTCAGGATGCTTGCCCGCGTCCAAGATAAACCGAATCAAGTCGGCCACATGCTGAGGGCTAAGCTGCTTTGCCAAGCCATCGGGCATGACGGACACTTGTTGACGTTTTCGCAGCTCAATGGATTTTCGGGGAATCGAAACGACTTTGCCATCAACCTGCACCAACTCAACATTCAAACCACTTTCTTGTTTGATGAATCCTTGAAAGACTTGACCCTCGTCGGTCAACACGCTGACTGAATGAAACCCCTCCATAATCACAGCGCTAGGATCTAAGATCGATTCCGCAATCGTCTTTGGTGCTGCTCGCGTTCCCATGTTGGAGAGATTTGGCGCAAGTGCGTTTCCCCAATCACCTATTCGGTGACACTTGGCGCAATCGGATTGTTCAAAGAAAAGCCTCGCACCACGGCGAAAACTAGCCGTCGGCAACTTTTGTAGCGATTGCTCAATCGTCGTCGCTACTTCGCGCGGCTGCAACGGTGCCGGTTTGATAATGGTGGCGTATTGTGATCGAGCCTTCGTAACACCGTCGCGAGTGTTTCCACCTAGTCGAACTATCCCGGCTGGGAATCGTTTCACGAATAACTGGAAACTTGTATCTCTCGTACTTGTTCTTAGAGAGGTTTTGCGAAAGTCTTTCAGCCAATTCGGCTTTTCAGTAATTCTCTCATCGTGAGCGACATAAACGTCCGCATCTGAATCGAGTTCAAATGACAAGAACGAATCGCCAGTCGAGCCAACATCAGAATCATCGTTACGTGATTCAATAACCGTGTGTCCAATGATTTCATTTGGCAACGACCGCCAGCGGTATTTGCGGTTTCCGTAGATGTAGCTGCCGATGGCAATTGTCGTCGCTTTGTACGGCTGGCCATTGGTGGTTTTTATATTGGCGATGTCCATCGGAATCGTACCCATCTCTTGGGCCTTACTTTTTCCACTGGGCTCCGCAGACGCTAGGGACGCATAGCTGGAACGGATTACAGGGCCCATTTTTTGGCGACCACGGAACAACGAAGCTGACACGACCTCTGGTTTTTGAATTGAAAACGGTCCGTCATAGGTGATGCCAGTCGTGTCCGTCGGCTCACTGCCGTCCTTGGTGTACCTCACATGCAATCCTTTTGGTACGTCTCCCATCAAGATCTCGACTTGAACGCCGGCTGCTGCCTGTGAACTCGTTGCTTGGATTTGCAGTACGGGAGCTTGGCTCGTTCCCACCTTCGATACGAAAGACGATGCAACCTCGGCAACCCTTGGATCAGAATCAAGTCGCAAGGGAAGCACTTCATCACCGCTGAGTTCCGCCATCTCCAGAAGATTCAACAACGCCGCCAGACGCTGTCTACTAGAGCTACTGGACAGCTTGGCGCGCAACGATTCTGAATCTGCTGTCTTTTTTAGTGCCATCCGAGCGGCATAGAAGACGGCCCGATCTGATTCCGAATCGATCATCGTCCACAACAATTCTGCATCCTCAGCATCTTGGCGCTCATGGATTGCCTGAGCAGCTGCAAACCGAATTCGTGGATGTTCGTCATGTAACGCATTGTGTACAGCAGCCGGTAATCGAGAATTCCTGACACGTGCTCGTTGCCCAAGCACTCGAACCGCCTGAATTCGGTCAGCAACTTTCAAGTCTTCTTGCACAATACGGTTGGAAAGGAACTCATCGATCGATGTGTCTTGTATGCCGATTTGCCCAAGCGTCCATGCGAGCCAAGTCGTCGCTCCGGCTGGCAGGTTATCGCGTCGAAGCATCTCAATGAGCTCATCACGAACTTTTACTCCGCGACTCACAAGTTCATTCTGTGCATTGGTTCGGCGGACCGGCAACGCATGGTGCTGAAGATCTACGAGCAATTCATCAGTCGTCCATTTCGTATATGGTCGGTCATACTTTTTCACCTTCTTGGTCGGTACGCTGTCACCATAGCTAATGCGATACACTCGGCCTTTGTCGACGTGCTTTCCGTCTTTCATTGCAGCGCCGTAGCCATGTCCCCAACTCAGTACCCACAGTGCCCCATCGGGACCGAACTCAATGTCCGTTGGATCAAATAAAATCCCGTGACTCGAGCTCATTGTTCGCCCGCTTGGTGCCTTCGCAAAAATCTCGGGCGTGTCCATGTTTCTCATCATTCCGCCATCCCATTTCGGGCGGTATAGGAAAATGTTGCGTCCCAACCAGTCGGCGCAAAAGAACGCATCGCGGTAACGAGCCGGAAACTGAGGCGACGCTCCAAATACAACACCGGTTCCTGAACCNTGAAAGACAGGGCCNCATATGGGAACCGTCGGAACGTGATCATCTCCTGTCCAATGNGGACTCCANGCGTGGCCCCAGCCAAAGTGAGCGTTAAAAAAAGGATTCAAAACNCGGTCGCCACCATCTTGGTCCTGATCCGTTCCGACCCAGTTGAAATCGGNGTCNAAGTTTATGTCCCATGTGTTGCGCATGCCGCGACTGAAGACCTCCAGTTGCGTACCATCAGGTCGACAGCGCAGTACGCCGCCTTCAGTACCCCAATCATCAGATGGATTGTGGTACCCGTGTTGATATGTCTCACGNGAAAAGACCTCTGGTTCGGGTTGCACCGGAGCGTTCTTCGGTAACTGCATTCCCCAAAGGTCAAAGAAGGGTGCTGGAGCCAGGAACCTTTCGGGACTATCAATGCGACCGTATCCCTTTGAGTTTCCCTTNCTCATATAAAGCCAACCATCCGGCGCAAAGGAAAGCCCATGNAANGCATGNTCNAGATTCCCGATTCCNCCNTAAATACGTCGGTACTCATCNGCAACGTCATCACCATCGACATCGCGCACNACCGTCAAGTCGGGTGCGTTGGCGATCCATAATTGGTCACCATACCANGCTAATCCCTGGATATTGTTGAAGCCCTCGGCAAATGTCTTTGCACTATCAGCAATACCATCTTGGTCGACATCAATCAGTAACGTGACTCGATCGGTTGGAGAATCAGGGTTGGGTTTGCGATATTGTGGCCCTTGTCCAACAAATAGTCGTCCTTGTACATCGAACGCCATCGCGCAAGGATTCCGCACAAGCGGTTCGGCTGCGTAAACCGTCACCTTGAAATCAGAGGGAACCTGCGGCAATCCTTGGTCGTCCGTCTCCGCTGCGACCAACCGAGAAACGCAAACAACTAGTGCCAATAAGAAAATGCGATTCATATTTGGGCCTAATCAATCTCTGATGTCTTTGGTCCGTTGCTACTACTTTAGGTGGTCAATCGGTACGAAATCAACAAGTCGTTACCACCTCTGTCTTACGAGACTATCCATACAAAAGCACCGATAATCCCAGCAACCAACAGCCATACAGTGACAAATCCAATAACCGAAGTCCTCGAGGGCATGGGTATTTCCAAACCGCCCGCAGTCAGCAGCATCGGTCGATCAACAGTTGGGGCGTCCTCCGGAAGTGTGCACGGCTGCAACCTATCCTCCCCAGTTTGGACTGGTGTGCGACTTAGCTGATAAAAACGAGCTAGCTTCATTGGATCGACTGCAGGTGTCAGAAGACTGACTACGATGCCGACCAGCGAAGCCAAAGAACTATAAAACAGAATTTGCCACGGCAAATAAACAACAGTCGTTTCACCTTCCGTCCAAACGAATCGAAGTGATTCTGCCACAGGCATTTCACTCAACCAACTGATAAACCATGGTCGAGTTGATACCCACCATACAGCAAAACCAGTCAGCGTTGTTGCCCATGCTCCGGCGACAGTCATTCCCCTCCAGAAGAGACCAATCCAAAAGACAAGTCCCATCATTGGGGCAATCATGAACCATATCTCCAACGCCTTGACGACGCTTGGTACCCAGACTGCGAAGGCAACACCGCCCGCCACGACCACAACTGCAGCCAGTCGCCCAACCCAAATGCAGTGGTGATTGGAAACGTCTGTTCGCAGCGGCTTGTAGATGTTCTCCGTGAACAAGGCAGCGCTGCTAATCATGAACGAGTCGCAGGAACTCATGACTCCGGCCAGCAATGCCGCCAAGAACAAGCCGAGTAGTCCTGGCGTCAGCCGAGGTAAGAAGGTGTAGGCTACTTCACCATAGATTCCGTCAGCCGTACGTTTGAGTGATTCTGTGTCGAGAAGCGAAGGGTCGTTTCCTTTCTGGATGTACCATGCAACAGCTGCGATTGCCGTAAGCGACCAAGCCGCGGTGCATAGTCGCTTGATTAGATTTCCGCCGACGATACCGACTCGCCCCTCCCACTCCGTCTTGCCTGCCGCGCAAACGCCCATGATGAATGGTTGAGCGACAATGCCTACCAATGCTTGAAATGACATCATGACGACGAAGAACAGGGAGACTTTTCCAGGTGCGACCAGTGAGAGCATCGCATCATTGCTGATCGTTTCTCGCACACCATTCATCCCGCCGACTTCAGACAAAATGAAGGGCAATAACATGAAAGAGAAAGCGATCGTTAAAATGCCCTGAATGTAGTCCGTGACGATTGCGGCGCCTAAACCACCAGCTGCACCATAGATCACGAACATCAATGTCACTGCAATGATTGCAACATGAGCGTTGATCAGGCCACCAGTTCCTGCATCAACCAGCGCACCAGCGCCTTTGAGCATCAGTCCGATCTTAATACACATGCTGGCGATTCCGACGATGGCGAAGAGGACCGCTACGCTCCGGTCGTAGCGCAATTCGTAAACGTCAGCGGTGGTAATTGCACGAAACCGCCTGAAGATTGGGGCAATGAGCCAATAGAAAGGCGTGACGAACAGCCAAAGCCATTGATACCAGATTCCACTTAGACCAGTGCGAAACGTTGCCGAAGAAACCGTCACTGCCTGGTCGGAGGCGGTTCCTGTTCCGAAGGCGTGCATCATCATCATGGCTTTGCCGAACTTGCGGGGCATGAAGAAATCATCGAGGCCTTGTAACCGCCGCCCCATCCAAACTCCCATGATGGTGATGCCAATCAAATAGATCACAACCACCAATCCATCGATCAGATGCAGGCCCGGAGCCGCAGCAAGATGTAATGTCATTTCCGATAGCAGCATCTACAGATCTTCCGTTTGTGGATGTCGAAATGCTTCCATCACTGCACTGTTATCTGCATCACCAAAGCCCAACGCCTCAGCCTGTTCAAGTAGCGTTTTGTGAATTTGACTCAGTGGCGTTTTGGTCCCCGCGCGCTCGGCCTCAGCAAGGATCAGACGTACGTCTTTGAGGTGCTGAGAGAGTCTGGCTTGAAGTCCATAGTCTCTTTTCACCATTCGTCGTCCTTTGGTTTCCATCACACCGGAATGAGCAGGGGTCTGATTCAGAATCTCGAGTGCCACCTCTTGATCGAATCCGAGCGATTCAGCGAACACCAATCCTTCCGCCAGTACCGCTCGATGGAGCCCGAGCACAAGATTGTGAACCAACTTAAAACGCGAGGCGGTACCAGCAGATCCTAGATGAAAGTGTTTTGATGTGATTGCCGTAAGCAATGGTTTCACGCGTTCGACAACCTCGGTGTCTCCACCTAACAACAAAGCAAATTTTCCCGTAGCGACCTGAGAACTCGATCCGGCTACCGTCGCCTCAAGATAAGACACTCCAAGCTCTGAAAGCGATTGGCTAATAACAACCATCTGCTGCGGATCACCAGTTGTTGTATCGATAACAATCTGGCTTGGCTCGAAGTCGTTGCGAAGCTGCTCGACTAAAGAAAGGACTACGTCACTACTTGGAAGAGAAAGAATCAGCACATTGCAGTTCTGCACCACTTCCGTCGGGCTATTACAGGCAAGACCGCCGCTCTGCTTCAAGGACTCTAGCTGTTTGTCATTGGAGTCGAACCCGTGGATTTGAATCCCACTGTCTATCAATCGGTTCGCAAGCGCAGAGCCCAATAAACCGACACCAATGAGTCCAACAGAGTTCGTATTCATGTTTCTTTATCGCAGTGGTGAGATGACTTTGTTTTAAAGGTAGTGGATCGTTAGCCCGATGTGGCTATAGAACGAAATAACTCCAAGGAAAAAATGGATTACCAATTCAGAATTTCCAGAACGTCCTTATCAATTGAAAACAAGCCATCAAGGTTCAAAGTCGCTCCCCCCATACTTCACTCATGCTTCTGCTACGTCAGGTGTACGTGTTGCAGTCCAGTACGTCACAAAGAGCGACCGAAGGCAATTATAAAACAAAGAATGCCGGTATAAAACAAAGAGTACCGGACGCGTAAAAGATTGTGACTACTTCTTATTGTATGACTGCTTTCACGACTTGTGATCCGCTATCACAACCAGTTTTTCAGCTGCATGAGCAATCATTAGAAATCAACAAGAGAAGAAACCGCTGAGAAAAAAATAGCGTTGCGAGAAAATGTCGCGAACATTATAGAACGCTAACTTTTCCAGCTAGATAACGTTACCAACATGCGCACGCCTTGCGTATTATGTTCAAATAATATGTACATAGTTCAACTGATTGGGGATTGGTTTTGCAGTGCTCAACTTCATATTTTGAATCAACAATGAAGAGGAGATAGGTAAATGGGTAGGCTGCTATTTATAGAGTTCCTGCTAATGGCCGTCACGAGTGCGGCGCTGGCGCAACAGCCAAATGTGATCGTGATCATGACGGATGATACAGGGAACAATATTGGGTATCAGGGTAATCCGTATGTTACTACCCCGCATATCGACTCTCTGGCTACCGAGGGCGTGAGTCTGAGTAATTTTCATCAGATGCCCATGTGTACGGCGTCGCGCGCCGGACTGATGTCAGGGCAGTATGCAGAGCATACCGGTGCATGGCGTACCAGCCTTGGCCGCACCATGATGCGCGGTGATGTTTATACCATTGCCGAAGCCTTCCGCGACAATGGCTATGCCACGGGACACTACGGGAAATGGCATCTCGGTGACAACTGGCCGATGGCTCCACAGGATCAGGGCTTTAGCGATGTGGTCGGATTGCGCTGCGGTGGAATTGGCCAGATTGCAGACTACTGGGGTAACGACTATTTCGACGACACATACTACCGCAACGGAAAGCCAGAAAAGTTTGAAGGCTACTGCACAGATGTCTTCTTCAACGAAACCATGCGTTTTATACGTGAGAAGAAGGATGAGCCCTTCTTTATTTATCTGGCACCAAACATCACCCACCTTCCACTCAAGGTAGCTGAAAAATATTCAAAGAAGCATGTAGATAACGGCATCGATGAAAAGCTGGCGATCCTCTACGGCATGATTGACAACCTTGATGAAAACATGGGCCGCCTGCTTGCCTGCCTGAAAGAAACGGGTGTCGATGAGAAGACAATCATTCTGATGACGACTGATGATGGCGTACAAGGGGCGTCCATTTCGCGAACACCGAACTACTGGAACATGGGCATGCGCGGCAAGAAAGGCTCGCAGGAGGAGGGCGGCCATCGCGTCTTTTCTTATCTTCGCTGGATTGGAGGAAACATCGGGACCCCTGGAGTCAAGAACAACACGCTGATATCGATTCAGGATGTTTATCCAACGATGCTCGATCTATGTAACCTTCCAATGCCTCGAAACGTCAAGTTTTCTGGCCGCTCGTTCAAGCCCTACCTGACTTCTCCGCTGAATCCGGAAGACGATGATCGCCTGATTTTTTTCTACTACTACAACCCAAAAAAGATTGATCAGCGTGAAAACCAGACCTGCGTGATCTGGAAAAATTGGCGACTGATTGCTAACACGCAGCTGTACGATATTTCAAAAGACAAAATGCAGGAAAATGATGTCGCAGCAGATTACCCAGAAGTCGTCAAAAAACTGCAAGCAGAGTTTGATGCCTATCACGCAAGTGGTAAACCACTCATACAGGAGCCGGTCCGCTTTATCATTGGCGACCCGCGCGCGTTGGTGCAGGAACTTACCAGTCAGGATGTTTACTGGACTCAAGATAGCTCTGGTGGGCAGGCATTTGGGCAGGGCGATTGTGAGAAGCTGGAGCAAGCACACGGGCCGTACAAGGTGGCCATTGCCCGTGATGGAAAATACACCTTCACGCTCTCGCGTTATCCGCTCTATACCGGCATGACCTTTGGTGAAGGGCACAGAAGCGTCGGCTCCTTTCATATTGAAAAAGTCTGTATGTCGATTGCCGGGCAGACTGTTGAAAAAGCGGTTACGCCGGAGGATACTCATGCAAGCTTTACACTTGATCTGAAAGCGGGTGATACCGATCTCGACACGGCGCTTGTTGGTGATGGATATGATGGCGTCGCCTATTTCGTGACCATTGAATTCAGTGGGGAATCGTCATGAAAATATTTCAGTTTGCTCTAGCAATAGCAGTCGCCTCCACTCACTTTGTANNTGCTGGAGCAGAAAGACCGAACATGCTGATCGTTCTGGTAGACGACCATGCGTTCGAGGCAATCTCCGCCTATAACAGTTATCTGAAGGATCATATCCAAACTCCCAGCATCGATCGCGTTGCCAACGAGGGCATGCGGTTTGACAATATGACGGTTTCAACGTCGATCTGTTCTCCATGCCGTGCTTCGCTTTTGACTGGGCAGCACGGCCATGTGAATGGTGTTCGTACACTNAACGGGGGGATCAACGAAACTTCACCCCAGTATCCGGTTCAATTGCAGAAGGCGGGCTATCAAACCTGGCTGGTTGGCAAGTGGCATCTGGGTAGTNCGCCCAAGGGATACGACAAACATATGGTGGTGAAAGGGCAAGGGCATTATTTCGATCCGACCTTCTATGGTTCAGAGGGAACTTGGAAGCGCAAAGGCTACAGCACCGATGTCTATACCGACATTGCACTCGANTGGCTCAAANACCGCGACCGNAACAAGCCATTTCTGCTGAGCCTGCAATATAAGGCGCCNCACGCGCAATATGACTATCCNGANCGTTACAACNATCTGCACGCTGGNGTNTCCCTNCCNGAGCCNCCTTCNCTGTATGAAGACATCGCCAANTGNAACTCAATTTTNAAAAAGGAGATGCTGCGNACNCGAAAATTTCACATGCTTCATGCTCAGAANGGTGANNCGTACTACCAGAANCACAGGAATTCCAAAGCACCNAATAAAATGTTTGATCANGATGAAANTGANGATCGTGATAANATCCGNGTNGCTTACCAACATCTTATTCATAAATACGCGCGATGCGTGAAGGGCAATGATGACAACCTCAAACGCGTGATCGAGTATCTCGAATCGGAGGGCCTTTTNGACGACACGGTGGTTGTCTATCTATCTGATCAAGGTTATTGGCTGGGACAGCACGGTTTCTTTGATAAGCGTTTGATTNTGGAATCNTCTATGCGTACACCGTTCATGATCCGGTATCCAAAGTTGATTAAGCCGGGGTCAGTGAATACTGATCTCTGCGTCAATATTGATATCGCACCAACGTTGCTCGAAATCGCCGGTGTAGAAATACCGGCAGCCATGCAGGGGCGCAGTATGCTCTCACTGCTCAGGGGTGAGAAGATGTCAGACGGGCGAGAGGCGCAGTGGTATTCCTATTGGAGTAATCCAAACCATCACGGGATTCGCACGGAACGCTATACCTATATCAAGGTGCCTGGGCACGATGTGGAACTTTACGACCGGAAAATCGATCCAGATCAATTCAATAACATCGCGGCCAATCCAGAGAATGTGGAGATCTTAAAAAATTTGGAAAAACAACTACAGGAAAAAATCATAGAAGTAGGTATCGCCGAAGAGCAATTACCAAAACCAAATCCGACAACGGAAGAAATCAACAGCCGCAACGACAAGAAAGAAAAAGATAAGCGGTCCAGAGAAACCAGCGAAGGGGAGCCCGTTACTCAAGAGCAGAAGGCTATCAAAAGAGCCGCCCGCCGAGCGAAAAAGATAGAACANNCNAAAGAGGANCAATCANGATGAAAAGAATGTTGCTTACCAGTGNTGGCNTCNTNTTNNNTCGTNTTNTCTGCNNGTGCNGCAGGACCGAATNTTATTTATATCTTAGCCGATGATATGGGGGTAGGCGACGTGAAGGCTTATAACCCAGATTGCAAGTTTCCTACTCCAAACCTGGACCGGTTAGCAGC
Organism: Planctomycetaceae bacterium; assembly: GCA_002694955.1. The sequence continues at coordinate 2,605 of NZNR01000056.1, read as the reverse complement.
TGATGGCATGCGTTTCACCGATGCGCATAGTAACTCATCTGTTTGCACTCCGACCCGNTACGGAATTATGACCGGACGATATTGCTGGCGTACTTCCAAGAAGCGCGGCGTGACGCGCGGGCTCTCGCCCCATCTGATCAATCCGAATCGTGAGACTGTGGCATCGCTCTTGAAAAAGCAGGGCTATAACACGGCTTGTATTGGCAAATGGCATTTGGGCATGGATTGGTCTTTGAAAGATGGAACGATCACCTCTGACAAATCCAGTCAGAACATGGTCGACCTGAAAGCAAAAATTAAACAGGGCCCAAACGAAATTGGTTTTAACTATTTTTTTGGTATACCCGCATCGGCGAATCACTCACCCCACTGCTTCATTGAGAATGGCTATGTGCAAGGGGAGATCGAGTTCTTAGGAGAGAATGAAACAAAAGCTGCTGGAATCCAAGGGAAACCTGGCTTGGTTGCTAAGGGGTTTAAGCAGTCTGAGATTCTACCAACGTTTACGCACAGGACCTGCGAGTGGGTGACAAAACAGGTTGAGACGAATCCAGACCAACCATTTTTCGTCTACATGCCACTGAACTCACCACATTCGCCCATTGTTCCAAGTGCGAAGTTCAAAGGGAAGAGTGGCCTGAGTCCGCATGGTGATTTTTGTATGGAAACCGACTGGGCGGTCGGTGAAGTGATGAATACAGTCAACCGGCTAGGTATCACAGATAACACCATCATCATCTTCACAGCAGATAATGGATCATCACCACAGGCTAAGTTTGAGCCGATGCAGGCGCAGGGTCATTATCCGAGTTTTATCTATCGCGGGCTTAAGGGAATGACGTGGGAAGGTGGGCATCGCGTGCCCTTTATCGTCAGATGGCCTGTCGTCGTGAAAGGCAGTACCGTCTCGGAACAACTGATCTGCACGACTGACCTCATGGCAACCATAGCCGAAGTGAACGGTGTGACACTGGCCAACAACGTAGGCGAAGATAGCGTGAGTTTTTTACCAGCGCTGAAGGGGGAAAACGTTTCGGATAGTGGAAAGCGTGGCGTGGTACATCATTCAGATTCTGGTGTTTTCGCAATGCGTAGTGGAAAATGGAAGGTCCTGCTTGATGACGTGGGTGGATCTCGGCGAAGCAATCCCAAGGACAGACCGGTCATCGATAGTGCGGACATCATACTTTTCGATATGGAGAACGATGAACGTGAGACCAAGAACCTGTCTCACAAGTATCCTGAAGTAGTTGAAGCCATGAAAAAAAAGCTGGCGGACTACGTGAACAATGGTCGCAGTACACCGGGTGTGCCGGTTCTTAATGACGCGGGTGGAAAATCATGGGCAGAGCTTTGGCCATTGAAGGACTATTTGAACGAAGTCTCGCTTGCTGAGATGGGAATCAGTACACCCGAAAAAGCGAAACTTCAACAGAAAAAAGAACAAGCCAAGCTTGAGGAAAAGCGTCCCACCACAGAGGAAGTAAAAGCAGCCAGAAAGGCTGCCCGCAAAGCCCGAAAGGCCAATGCGAGTAATTCGAAATAGAAAAACGAAAGAAGCCGAAAATATTTTAAGAAGTGACCAGTGAATTGAGAGACATTATTCTGCTCGACTGGCTTAACTTAAAAAAGATCGTGAACATCAGTCCCAAGTCGAAGTGACCACTGTCATCGGAGGCTGGGACAGAAAATATAGAACGATGGCATGTATCTTTTGCTCTCAAACCATGTCCAGAACCAACATCTTTGACATGTATAAGAATATTACCGAGGTACTCATACATAATTACTTTCTCTTTTGTTGAGTCTGTCAACAATTGAGCCGTAGATGCTTAGCAGGTATAGCTCACAATACGAGCGGCTACGATCACAACCCAAACTCGCTACGCAGAGGAACTACATTATGATGAGGCGGTTGAATTTCATTCTCTTGATGGCTTCGTTCATTAGTAGTTTCCAGTACGCGCGGGCAGAGACAGAAGGGCGACCAAACATTCTGCTCATTCTGGCCGATGATGTCGGGCGGGAGGTACTCGAGTGCTACGGTGGCTCATCGTATAAGACTCCAAACTTCAATCAGCTTGCTGCCAGTGGCGCGATGTTTGAGCATTGCTACGCCATGCCTGTCTGTCACCCGACTCGTGTCACTCTTATGACCGGCCAGTATCCACGTCATCTCGACAATCCGAAATGGGGTAGCGTTCCGAAGTATGTAGAGAGCCGCACGTTTGCGAACGTTGCAAAGAATGCTGGCTACGCAACAGCCGTTGCGGGGAAGTGGCAGTTGTGCTTGCTGAAAGACGACATGGAACAGCCGCAAAGAATGGGCTTTGACGAGTGGTCCTTGTTTGGGTGGCATGAAGGGCCGCGATACCATGAGCCGATGATTTACGAAAATGGAGTTTTGCGAACTGACACGGCAGGCACGTACGGCCCAGATCTTTATGTTGACTTTCTGGTCGACTTCATGCAGCGAAACCACAGACGGAACAAGCCGTTTCTCGCGTATTACTCGATGGCGCTGTGTCATGATGTTACGAATGACCTCGAGGCACCAGTTACACACGGCCCGCGAGGCCGATACGACAATTACGCTGAGATGGTA
>NZNR01000055.1 GCA_002694955.1 Planctomycetaceae bacterium | reverse complement strand
TGTTTAGGAAAAGTTGGAAATGAGTGTTGAATAAGGTAAGGAAATGACCGTTTTGGTGGATTCATTGTTTAGTTTCAACGTGTTTGGTTCGTTTTATTCGCGGTAGTGAAAAGCCCGAGATATTTTAATGTTGGATCCTGTATTGATAGCTGGTTTCATCGCCTTGTTCGTCGCCGTTGGTGGCGTTTTTTTGGCAGTTAACTTGCTGGTGGGCTGGCTTGTTCGGCCTAGACTTCCGAACACTGAAAAACTTGAGGTGTACGAGTGCGGAGAGCCGACAATTGGCTCCAGTTTCGTTCAGTTTGATCTCCGCTTTTACGTTGTTGCGCTTTTGTTCATCATTTTTGACGTCGAAGTAGCACTTTTCTTTCCCTGGGCGACGGTTTTTGGCAAGGCGACTCAACTAGCAGATCCAACTGTTGTGAGCGTGTCAGCGGATGGCCAGTCGCTGACACCAGAAGTTGCGGGCTTGTTTAAGGAACTGGGTCTTAGAAAACCAGTTGTTCCGTCTTTCAAACCTTCGCCGCGTCAGCAGGCTGACATAGACTCCAATCGTGGCGAAAAACCAGCTAGGCAAGCGGAGTCTGAGTGGGCTGTTCAAAAAAGTGGTCGAATGCTTGCGAGAACCGCGTTTGTTGATATGTCTGCCTTCTACGTGATTTTGTTGGTTGGATTTGCATATGTTTGGTACCGAGGGGACCTCGATTGGGTTCGTGCTGTTGCCAACCAAAGAGCTGATACATCCACAGGCGACATGTGAAAGGAAATGGAATGAGAGGCACTAACTTTGTTTCAGAACTTGAAGGTGCTGTTGAAGGTGCAGTCCTCGCACGTGAACTTGAAACACTTGATCCGTGGCTAGAGATTTCTCCCGGAAAACTGTTGGAAACGTGTCGCTGGTTGAAAGAATCATGTGAGGTTCCATTTGATGGGCTGCAGTGCATTACAGCCATCGACTGGCTCGAAACCGATCCAAAAAAAGCAGCTAAAGTTGAGTGGGAGCCACATACAGAAATTGTTTACCACCTTTGGAGCACCAAGGCGCGGGCAAGTCTGGTTCTCAAGGTAAAACTACCTCGATGGAAGGACGATCAGCCAGGTAAATTGCCAGAAGTCTCAAGCGTAGAGAGTGTTTGGCGAGGTGCTGATTGGCACGAGCGGGAAGTATTTGATCTTTCGGGTATCCGGTTTCTTGGTCACCCAGATTTGCGCAGAATCCTCTGTCCCGAAGACTGGGAGGGCTACCCTTTAAGAAAAGACTACGAGATGCCGCTTGAATACCACGGCATGCGAGGCCGTTAATAGAAACTTCTTTGGGAAATAAAGAGAAACAATGTCGCAAATTTTGGATGAAGATCAGAGAATAATAGAGTTTGACGTTCGTACGGATGAGATGTTGGTCAACATGGGGCCTCAGCACCCCAGTACGCACGGAGTTTTGCGTCTTGTATTGCGTACTGACGGGGAAATCGTCTCAGAGATGGAGCCGCACATAGGTTATCTGCACCGGTGTGCTGAAAAGATTGGTGAAAACCTCACAGCCCGACAGTGGATTCCATACACAGATCGTATGGATTACTTGGCAGCCATGAACATGAATTTGGGCTGGGCACTCACTGTTGAAAAGTTGCTTCGGTATCAAGTCAGTGAGAAAGCGAGGCATCTGCGAGTACTTATCACAGAGCTCAACCGTATTGCCAGTCATCTTGTTGGCATGGGTGCCTACGGGCTCGATCTCGGTACGTTTAGTCCATTCCTTTACGCTTTTCGCGAAAGGGAAAAACTCCTCGATCTTTTTGAAGAAGTCTGTGGCGCGAGGTTAACTTACAGCTATATAACTGTTGGTGGTCTGACAGCAGATCTTCCTCCTGGTTGGCTGCAGCGATGTGAAGCTTTTCTTGACCAGTTCGAGCCAGTCATCCGCGAGTATCACACGCTGCTTACAACGAATGCAATTTTTGTTAAACGAACTGCGAACATAGGTGTGCTCAGTCCGGAGATGGCTATCGACTATGGCTGCACTGGTCCAGTGTTGCGAGGTAGCGGGGTCGACATTGATTTGCGCCGAGATGGAGAGAGCATCTACACTGCAATGTATGACGGGTATGCGTTCGAAGTCGCTGTCATGAAGGATGGCCACTACCCACGAGATCATGAATACCCAGCCGTTCCACGAGACGCAGTTCTGGGGGATTGCTGGCATCGTTTTTTTGTTCGGATGCTGGAAGTTGTACAATCCATGGACTTGGTGCGGCAATCGATTGACCGTTATTCACAATGCAAGGGCCCGCTTGGTGAACCTCTCAAGCTTGCAGAAAAGTTGCCCGCGGGTGACGCGTATCTTGAGACGGAATGTCCAAAAGGACAGATGGGTTTCTACGTAGTCAGTGACGGAACCGCGATTCCGTGGCGGGTTCGAGCCCGTTCGAGTGCTTTCTCAAACTTGGCTGTCTCACCCGAACTCTGCCGAGGCTGTCTGATTGCTGACGTGCCCGCTGTCATCGGTAGTCTTGATGTCGTGATGGGAGAGATCGACAGGTAGTTAAGGCCCCGGTTAAGCGTGTGCCCCTTGTATGAATTCGCTGTTTTGTGCAGACTTCGTGCAAAATTTCACGAAGTTTTGCACGGATCACCGTGTAAGAAACTATTCACGTAACTGGTTTCATTTTCGCAATGTGGATTGCCCCAAATGGCTGAATTCTTAATCGAAACGATCGGCCTGCCGCCTTGGCTTTCATGGACTGCAATTGCTGGTCTGTCGGCTTTTTTGATTCTCAATGTGATAGCTGGCGGGGCACTTGTTTTCATTTGGGCGGAAAGAAAAATAGCTGCCCGAATTCAGGATCGCTTGGGGCCGACAAGAACAGGTGGGCGTTTTGGTTGGCTACAGTCACTAGCTGATGGCATTAAGTTGCTCGCAAAAGAAGACTTGATGCCCGATGGGGCTGATGTCTTATTGTTTCGCATAGCTCCCTATGTAAGTTTTTGCGCTTCCTTCTGTGCATTCATTGCCTTGCCATTTGCCTTTGATGTTGTTGGCCAGCGCCTCAATGTTGGTGTTTTCTTTGTGGTAGCGGTTCTCGGTCTGGAAGTGTTTGGAGTTATTTTAGCTGGGTACGCTTCTGCCTCTAAATGGTCTTTGTTTGGTGCAATGCGAGAAGCAGCTCAAGTGGTGAGTTACGAAGTTCCTCTCGGTATGTGTGTTGTTGTGCCTGTAATGCTGGCAGGAAGCATGGATCTTGTCACAATTGGTGAAAAGCAGGCTGGATGGGCTTCAAATTGGTTTATTTTCCACGATCCATTCACGTTCATCATTTTTTGGGTTTATTACACATGTGCACTCGCAAGTGTGAATAGAGCTCCGTTTGACCTTGCCGAAGCAGAGAGTGAACTTGTTGCTGGTTTTCATACGGAATATTCCGGGTTACGTTGGAGCTTTTTCTTCATGGCGGAATATGGGTCGATGTTTCTGGTCAGTGCTCTCGCCGCGATTCTTTTTCTTGGGGGTTGGAATGGTCCAGTTCCTATCTCGCAACTCCTTGGCTTGAGTGACGGCATGGCGGTTGACGCCCCCTATGTGCTTCGTTTGCTGGGCTGTCTCAATCTTTTCGTGAAGGCCACGGCTGGCGTCTTAGTCATGATGTGGATCCGCTGGACTCTACCTCGATTGCGAATTGACCAAGTAATGACAACGTGCTTGAAATACTGCACTCCGATTGCGGCTGTTATGTTTGCTGGTGTTATGCTGTGGCAACTGTTGCTTCCAGGGGGGCTTGTCGCAGGCAGCTTCCGCAATGCCGCCGGGGTGCGGGAAGGATGGCTCGAGCAAAGCAATAGCGGAGAGCTTGACAGCGAAGGTTCCATGAGTGGCACCANTCNATCACGCCGAATTGTGGAGGTGTCNCGGTGAATCACGAAGCCTTCGGNTTGTCGGCGAATCTATTNGCATTTCTTGACTGGCANGGATTTTTCTTTCTGTTGTTTGCTGGTGTTGCGTGTGTTGCGGCAGTGATGGTTGTCCTNTCGGACAATGTTGTTCGCATGGCACTGCATCTGGTTCTTTCTTTGGGCGCTACTGCCGGTCTTTTTTTTCTGGCTGGTGCAGAGTTTGTTGGCGCCATGCAATTAATGATTTATGTCGGAGGGACACTGGTTCTGCTGGTATTCGGGGTTATGCTCACTGCTCAGACTCAGTTGGTTGCNCTGCGGACACCGGCAGGAGACCGAGTTATTGCTGGTATTCTGGCAGCNGCAATATTGGCGGTCTTGTTGCAAGCTGCATTTTCTGTCGAGTCGTGGCAAAAGCCCGGGCAAGGTGTGGCTGCAGCCCCTAGAGCAACTCCTCTCGGTATGGCTCTTGTTGGGGTTCGTGTGGATCAGGTCGCAGAAGAAAAGTTGGGACAACCAAAAAATGGATATCTTCTTCCCTTTGAAATAGTGTCGGTCCATCTTTTAGTTGTTTTGGTTGGAGCAGCATATCTAGCAAGAGCAAANCGGCGTCAAGTTCCTCGGCCAGTNGAAATAGTNGCTTCTACAGATTCTTTAAAGCCAAGGCCGTCTGGTGTTGCTTCCGCTACTCTCGTTTCNGGAGGCCCGAAATGACTTGTCTCTTGTTTGGGGTCGTGAGTGTTTCGCACTACCTTGTTGTTGGAGCGATTCTTTTCACGTGTGGAGTCATTTGTATGGCTCTTAAGCGAAATGCCCTAGGAGTTCTTATGGGGATTGAGCTTGTCCTGAATGGTGCGAATATCAACTTTGTTGCTTTTGGTTCAGAGTACCTTGCAGGTGACGGTGANTCAGTGCTTGGACTTGATGGAGAAGTGATGGCCCTGTTTGTTATTTTGTTGGCAGCAGCAGAAGCCGCTGTAGCGCTGGCTATCACACTTAATTTTTACAACAACCACGCTACGGTCGATGTCGATCGAGCGGATGACTTGCACGGGTAATTGACATTACAGGATTTTTGANCCCCTGAGGCGTACGTTCAGGGCTTTANNAGTTANTACGAAATAAAAGAATGACTGCCGCACAACTCTTCCCNATTTTGCTTGGAATTGCATGGTTGATTCCACTCGCTTCATTCGTGGCGATTCTGTTTTTCGGCAACCGTATGGGCGATCACGGAAAAGGTGCGGCAACAGTTGCAACGTCAGCTATTGGTGNNTCTTTCTTNCTGTCGCTTATAACTTTTTTCGCTTGGGTAATGGCTGGTCATGAAGTGTCNNCGCCTCACCANGATGATGCGCATGCTTCNGTTCATCGCACATATCATGACACCGAACANTCAGTGCAGGCGGTGGTGTTTCGTTCCCCGGAGCACGGTGATGCTGGAGGTAGTCACGCGAGTGGACATGGAGAAGCTGTTGTTCCTGCATCGTATTCAGGTGACTGGTACACTCTCTATGAAAGTGGAACGCTTCGATTGTCTATTGGCTGGTATATAGACTCGATCACTGTGTTGATGTTTGTTGTGGTTACTTTTATCGCAACGTGCATCCATTTCTATGCTGCTGGATANATGCATGATGAACTTCATGATGTGACTGACTCGGAAGTTAGACTNGCAACAGGCGAGCCACTTCATCGAGAGGGTCGTTTTCCGCGTTTCTTTCAGGCGCTATCTCTATTCTGTTTTTCAATGTTGGGAATAGTNATAGCCGGTAATCTTGCAATGGTCTTTATCTTCTGGGAATTGGTCGGCATCTGTTCCTGGTTTCTCATTGGCTTTTATTTTGAGCGTCACTCGGCATCAACGGCTGCAAATAAAGCATTTATAGTGAATCGGGTTGGCGACTTCGGGATGCTTATTGGTCTTATGGCGCTCTGGGGTGGTCTCGGAACATTGCAATTTGGTGACAGCGTAAGTTCAGCTACAGGTCAGGTCGAGCCAGGCTTGTTTGAGCTGGTTCGTCCTGCTGAAAACCATCATGAGCAGCAGGTGCCGGACGGGTTAGTGGCTTTTGCTGCGGCTGATCAGATCGAAAAGATGGTTGCTGCCAACCCAAGTAGCGGTGAATTGAGTCGTGAAGTTGCCGCTGCTGTGCCGGACTGGCGTGAACAAGGGTACGGNAGATGGCTNCTNTTTNTNGCAGGNCTTGGNATNTTTTGTGGCTGNGTCGGCAAAAGCGCACAGGTTCCACTTTTTGTTTGGTTACCCGATGCAATGGAAGGACCAACACCAGTTTCAGCGCTTGTGCACTCAGCCACTATGGTGGCTGCAGGCGTATACCTAGTCGGACGTTTTTTCCCAGTGCTCACCCCAGATGTCTTGCTGGTAATAGCGTATACCGGAGGTCTAACGCTTTTTATAGCAGCGACCATCGCCGTAACGGCCACCGACATCAAACGAGTGCTNGCGTACTCAACAGTGAGTCAGCTTGGTTATATGATGCTTGCACTCGGTGTAGGGGGGTGGGTTGCGGGTCTGTTTCATTTGATAACCCACGCATTTTTCAAGAGCCTTCTCTTTCTCTGTTCAGGATCAGTNATCCATGCCTGTCATACGAATGACATGCGGAAAATGGGTGGTCTTTTGAAAGTNATGCCATANACAGGATGGACGATGCTCATTGGGTGTCTTGCGATTATTGGCGCAGGGGTTCCGTTTGTGTTGGGCTTTAGTGGTTACTACTCAAAAGATGCAATCCTTGCCCAGGCTCTCCTTTTTTCTCNGACAAATCCACAGCACTCAATTCTTTACCTGGCTGTTGCGGGTGGGGCATTTATAACTGCTTTTTATATGTTTCGTTTGTGGTTTATGACGTTTGCAGGATCACCTCGCGACCAGCACGTCTTCGAACATGCGCACGAATCGCCCCGAGTNATGACAGCTCCTCTTGTNGCGCTGGCTATTTTTGCTGTTGCCGCAGGCTGGGCATTGCCCGGAGGGCTGGGTGTCGAAAGCTTACTTGAGCAAGCACGTCCGGCGGGTACAGCAGAGACAATCACAACAGCAGGAATTCTTGGGAGCATTACCTTGCCCGCTGAGCACGAAAGTCATAGCGGCGNTATACACGTTACAGCTACGCTAACAGCGTTCCTGACGGCTTTCGCCGGTGTTCTTCTTGCTGCGGCCATGTATCTGAAGCCTTTGATATCACCGGTAGCTGTCGCTCATGCGGCTCGGCCAATTTATACTTTTCTTGTGCATAGATGGTACGTTGATGAGCTTTATAACAGGATTTTTGTATTGCCTACACTCGGTTTGGCGCGATTCGTTGCTGCTATCGATACTCAATTGATCGATCGATTTATCAATTCGCTTGCGTGGATAGCTCGACAGATTGCAACCGTAGACGCTTGGTTTGACCGTGTGATTGTCGATGGCATTGTAAATGTAGCTGGCAGTGTTACTTGGAAGGCTGGGCTTGAATTGAAGCGTATCCAGACAGGTAACCTTCGTCAGTATGTGATGTTTATTGTTGTTGGTACTGTCGCAATATTTGTCCTTGCAACGCTTTTGTTTAGGACTTCGTTTGCTGGTTAGAACTTTCCCCGCCGTTCATGGAATAAGTCATGGCATCCGCTGAGAACCCCGCCTTTTGGCCGCTTACCCTTGTTGTCTTTTTGCCCGCACTCGTCGCTGCAGGTTTATCTTTACCGATTTTCCCTAAGGCTCGTGAAGAAATCATTCGCTGGGGTACGTTTGCGACAACAGTTGTTGTTTTCCTGTTGTCCTTATGGATTGCGGTGCCCCAGTTTTTTGGTGCTGTGGGTCCTGGTCAGTTTGTTGTTGGTCAGGCCGAAATGCAGGGGGTCGTGAAACTGCCGTGGATCAAGTCTTTCGGTATCGAATATCTGCTAGGTGTTGACGGAATCAGTTTGCCTCTAGTTGTTTTAACAACATTTATTTCCATGTTGGCTGCTGCAGCAAGTTGGTCCATTAAGAAGCATGTGAAGGCGTACCACATTCTTTTTCTTCTGCTAGAAACTGGCATGCTCGGTGTCTTCGTTTCGCTTGACTTCTTCCTGTTTTATGTTTTNTGGGAAGTCATGCTTTTGCCAATGTATTTTCTCATTGGTGTGTGGGGTGGTCCGCGGCGTGAGTATGCTGCTATCAAATTTTTCCTTTACACGCTGCTTGGTAGCGTGCTGATGCTTATAGCAATTCTCATGCTGTATTTTACGAGTGACGTTCGGTTGCTGTCCGATGAGCAATTAATCGCGACACACGTGGTGCAACCCTCAACGGCAACACAGGAGATAGCCTCGATCCGTTCAGCGGAAAGTGCCGTGCATACGTTTAATCTGATGGCGCTGGCTGCTGTTGGACAGTTGCCGAACTCACCATTTGCAGCGACGACTGTCTGGCTTGGAATGAGTCTTGAGACCTGGGCTTTTCTGCTGCTTCTCATTGGTTTTGTAATTAAAGTCCCAGTNTTTCCAGTGCATACATGGNTGCCTGATGCGCACGTCGAAGCTCCAACACCGATTTCAATGATTCTGGCTGGAGTCTTGTTGAAACTTGGTGGGTACGGCATTTTGCGTATTTGTTACCCAATCTGCCCTGGTGCAGGCTTGTCCTTGGCTTGGCTCGTTTGCGGAGTAGGTGTTGTGTCTATGGTCTATGGAGCCTTTGCTGCACTTGCTCAATCGGACTTTAAACGTATGGTCGCGTATAGTTCGGTCAGCCATATGGGCTATGTGATGCTTGGGCTTGGCGTCTGGAGTGCTGTAGCTGGCCAAGAGTATCGCTGGGAATTTTGGGCTCAGGGTGTGAATGGGGCCATGTTCCAAATGCTTGCCCATGGTATAAGTTCGGCGGGAATGTTCTTCATGGTCGGAGTGCTTTACGACCGGGTTCATCACCGAAACTTGAATGAGTTTGGTGGGATTTTCAGCAAGATGCCCGTTTACAGTGGTTTGGCAATTGTCATTTTTTTCGCTGGCTTAGGGTTGCCTGGACTCTGTGGTTTTATTGGAGAGGTTTTAGTAACTCTCTCGAGTTGGAACTACAGCAGGGTGCTTGCCGTGATTTCAGCTTTCACAGTTATTCTCACCGCGGCATATATCTTATGGGCAATTCAAAGAGTCTATCTTGGGGCAGAATATCGTGGGCCGCATGAAGATGCACTGACACCAATCACTCCACGTGAATTATCGATTGCGACACCACTGGTTTTCTTGGCGATTCTCTTTGGTGTTGCACCTCAAACGCTTTTCCAATACGTGACCCCTTCTGTCAATCAGCAAGTCGAAAATCTTGCTGAGTGGACACGAGATGTACATGACGGAGCACGGAAAATGATTGTCGCTGAAGGTGATCGAAATGTAACGGATGATGATAGCACTATCACACATCCTGAAATGATCAGTGATGAGCTTGCCTCGCATTGGGCTCAGGACTAATTCCACATATCTGGGGACTGCGTTGAAGGAAAGGAACTTTTGGTGACTCCCGAGTTGAATGTTGGCACACTGCTAAACGAACTTTTTGTTGACACCGTTCGTGTCTCGTTGCCCCTTTTTCGACCTGAGCTATGTTTAGTGGCAACAATTGTGTTGCTATTACTTTGCAGAATGCTTCCTTTGTTGAGGTATGTTGATTCTGGTGCGATTGCTTTGGGTGGAGTGTGTTTTGCGGCATGGTACGCATACACCGACTTTCTCAGCATTGATAGCCAGATGGCGGACTCTCTGCTCTCTACGTCCGCAGTAAGGAATGAACTATTTGGTGGCCTGCTTGTCTTTGATTCATTTACCGCATTTCTTCGACTCGTTCTGGCTGGTTTTCTAGTCCTCTATGTTGTGCTAACGAAATTGTCTGGAATTCCTGACCGCGAGGATGGAGCTGACTTCTACTCACTCGTTCTGGGAAGTTCCCTCGGAATGTGCCTCATGGTGTCGGCCAATAATCTGCTGATGGTTTTCATGGCGGTTGAGATGGCAAGTGTCCCCTCGTACGCGTTAGCAGGCATGCTGAAGGGTAGACCAGCAAGTTCTGAGGCTGCCTTGAAGTATGCCGTTTACGGAGCAGGAGCAGCTGGGGTCATGCTCTACGGAATCAGTTTGATTTCTGGAGTGTTGGGAACACTCTGTTTGCCAGATGTGTCATTCGAAATTTCTCGTGTGTTAGCAGCTGG
>NZNR01000054.1 GCA_002694955.1 Planctomycetaceae bacterium | reverse complement strand
GCCCCAACAACAACGATCATCCACTGTTTTCGTGAAGCGGAGATTTCTGCAGCTGAAATGCAATCACTCTTGGCCTACGTATGCCAGAATCAAAACGACGATCTAGACTGGACTGACGCAGACCAATTCTGCGATTGTTCCGACGGTGTAGGACGTCTCGAGAACCCTGGCAATAACAACTCTTGGGCTACCGATGATGATTCAATTTCGATCACCAACCGTCGGCCGCGTTAACGAGTCAAAGCACGGGCCGATCCAATATTGGTCNCATGAATCATGAACCNTAACCCTGTAGNGAGACAACGGTTTTCTGCCTGTACTGAAATTTATGTATTTTTCATGACTTCAGCAACAACCAGTCGGGTAACTTCCTAATTTTTCCGTCAGAATCGACGCATACGACCAAAGTCTCTCCNGTCGCAATTATTCTCTTGCCTCGCACCAATTCGTATGTNTGACGAATACTGGCGGCTGATATTTTCCCAACATACGTTCGCAGAATGAGCAAATCATCGTATTCCGCTGCTGCCAAGTACCGACACGTTGCCTCAGCGACCACCATAAAGAGACCAGCATCTTCNAATGCCTTATAGGTATAACCTTGTGCTCGCAGCATCTCAGTGCGACCCATCTCAAAATATGTGAGATAATTTCCATGATGCACTCTCCTTTGGCCATCGGTTTCCTGATAACGCACACGGATTTCAATTTCATGCGAGCNGCAAGAATCCTTCCTAGCATGGATCACAGAAATTAGCCTCTTAAANCTATATGAGAATGTTCATGGAGTAATCATGCGAAATCTGCATGACTTGGCAAGAGCACGCAGGTATTTGTTGACCTGCTTCAGTCAAAAAGTCTATNCTCTTAAGCCTAACAAGGCACATGGAAATACGGTATGACAAGTTTTAGTGACGCAGGCGAAGGTGCAACAATCGGCTTTGCCACTGCACGTGGTAGAAACTGGCCGACCTTGCGGCAATTCACNGTCTTTTTAGAAAATCGCGTTGGNCAACTCGCCGAACTTGTNCGACGATTTGCGGGAACAAAAATACGCATTGTAGCGTTATCAATTAGTGATGCCGGTGAATGTGCTTTCGTTCGCTTCCTCTTGAGCCATCCAGAACAAGGCCGTGAGATACTCGAGCGAGCGGGACTTGCCATAATTGAAAGTGATTTAATTGGTGTTGAATTACCCGAAGACTCCCAGCCCCTTGTGCAAATCTGCACAGCTTTGCTACAGGCAGAAATAAATATTATTCAGGCATACCCAGTCTTGATGAGACCACGNGGACGTCCNGTTGTTGCCCTCATGGTAGATAACACAGAGATGGGCCTTGAAACATTGGCAGCCAAGGGATTCTCAATGATCACCGAAGGTGATCTTGATGATGAGGCCTGACTGAGAAGCAAGATATGACAGGGAAATTAGCTTTCCCCCTCATCGAGAAACATGCCGTCTGGTAAACCCTGCACTTTACGAATAACTACTCGCTGAATNGACTCCCACGCAACTGCTTCNAGNGTAATGGATTGGTCTGGCTCTTGACGCGCAAACAATGCGTGNGTCCCCTGAGACCACTCACGCTCAAAGAATTGTGGTAAAATTGGTCTTGAACTTCCCGCGATGTGCAACTCAACCTCGCCGCCGTGTTGTAACTCCTGCCAAAGTCTCGCGACAAGCCGAGCAGTTGGACTCTCAATACTTTCTGCTGGCGAAAGGTGATTGTTCGAATGTTCNTCGACAGGGGGGCCGAGAAGATCTGCAGANGAGCCATGGAGGCCTGAGACTTCGTCAACAATTGCTGAACCTGGTGTACTATCATGCCCTGCAGGCTGAGTCTTTGGGGCAATCACCTTCTCGCCACACTTNGAACAGGCACCACTTTTCCCAGCAAATTTACCTGGAACCGTGATACGCGAGCTACAACTCGGACACTGAAATGAAATAGTAGATGCTTCAACCATTTGNAATTACCATAACGACAATTGATGGGTGACGTCCATACTGTGGAAAAAATACATTCTAACTTTACTTTACCCCTCTTTTTGTACNGTAAGAATAAAAATATCATGTTTTCAAATACAATTTGAAAACAAGTTCCTACAGAATACCGTTCTCTCTCCCGAATGCAGTTTCACTAACTTTTTCCAACAGAGCCTCTCCATGGCAATTTCAGTTGTTTGCACCAAATGCCGAGCACGATTCAACGTCAGTGATAAATTCGCTGGCCAGACCGGCCCCTGTCCAAAATGCAAGAACCCTATCAAGATCCCCAAGCCNTCTGGTGACGTCACCATACATGATCCTACCGTGTCTGCAGGNTCACCAAGTACAGGCCAAATGCCAACAACTCCAATTGTTTTCAAGGAGGATTCATTTTCACGGATTACTCTGACTCTAGTTTTTGCGGCAAGCGTACTATTGTTTCTCGCGGCTTATATTTCAGGACAAATTTTTAGGGCGGAACCTGGCCGTGTAGAAATCCCAGTCCTGCTTCAGGCTGTTACGGCAATCCTTGTTGCAATACCTTGTACAAAAATCGGCTATACCGTGATGCGCGACAAAGAGCTCGAACCATATAAAGGCCGACAACTCACAGTACGTGTTTTGGCCTGTAGCGTTATCTATGCTTCTCTATGGATAGTGCGAGGGACGATTGGTATTGAGAACCCTGAAATATGGCAATGGCTTTTCATAGCACCAGTATTCTTATTTGCCGGTGGCTTGACGGCAGCAATAAGCTTTGATCTCGACTGGGGTGTCGCAGTAAGCCACTATTCGCTGTATGTAGTCCTGATTGCTTTGGTACGATATACAGCNGGCTTACAGCCNCCCTTCTAACNGCTGAAAAAGATACGGTNAGAAGCAGCTCAATCAGATAAAATACTCATGCCATTTGCTGAATTATCAGAACTGAAAACGATTCATAACGGCAGTGGTGTTCGAATACCACCAGACAAAACGGTTCCTTTAACTCCTAGNGTTCGCAGGCTGTTAGACAGCTCACCACTGCGGCGACTAGCATCAGTCCGTCAACTAGGACTTGTCTCTCTTGTCTATCCGGGTGCNGTACATTCGAGACTGGAGCATTCTCTTGGCGTCTATCAACTTGCGCTGGCATTCCTAGCAAGTCTGCATAGTGACAACCGTTTTACTGAAACGATTTCTGAACAAGATGCGGCGGCTTTTCTAGTGACTGCAATTCTTCATGACATCGGTCATTGGCCGTACTGTCATCCTATTGAAGACATGGGACTNCCAAATATGCCTCGNCATGANGAAAGAACATCTCAACTCATATCAACAGATGAAATTACTTACCTACTTACAACTGATTGGGGATTACAGCCAGAGCGAATTACACAACTNATTATGGGCACAGCGAGCGATCCTTCAGGAATGATTATTCACTCACTTCTTTCCGGCCCAATAGATGTTGACAAAATGGATTACCTGATGAGAGACAGCCTGCATGCTGGTGTGCCATATGGCCGACATTTTGATCAGGATCGCCTCNTAGCCAGCTTGTGCTTAGATCAAAACGGGGAGTCACTTGCGATCACTGAAAAAGGGCGGACTGCGGCGGAACTNATGGTTTTTGCTCGCTATGTCATGTTCAGTGAGGTTTATTGGCATCATGCGGTNCGGTCAGCAACAGCCATGCTGCAACGCGCCGTTTGGCTTACTCGTGAACACCTAGATCCCGATCTGCTCGTCCAATCAACAGAGACTACATTCGTTCAACAGATCAGTGATGCCGCTCAAACTCCTGATACTCAAACTATTCTCGACGGGCTCTTTGGTTCTAAGCGAAAACTGTATAAGCAAATCGCTACTTTTGATGCGAAAACACACCCTGTGCTGCACAAAAAACTAGCTGGCCTTCATTACAAAAATCTGGTTCACCTATCTAATTGTTTCGTAAAACGATTAGTAGAAAAAACAGGAAACACCATAAATCAGAATGAAATACTCATCGATGCTCCACCGAAAGAAAGGGAGATTGAATTTAGTCTACAAGTCCGTTGCAAGAACCAACTCAACGAAAGTGAATGTCGCTGGAGATCACTTGCAGAGATGTCACCTGTCACTCAGTCTCTTGCACAATTGCAATTTGATCACCTTGTGAAGCANGTTCGAATATTTGGATCAGAAGAAGCTACCTGTGCTATCCAAAACACAACTGGCCTCGAGGACGTTCTCCTCGAGGCCAGCAACGATCTTTGCAACTAAACACAGAAATNTTTAAGGGAGCTTACCTTCTTTGAATAAAGATCCGTATGTCTNNCCCGATGGACTCTTCTNAGACTCGACGGCTGCTAGTGCTTGACGAATTTTTTCTGGATTCTTTGCATCCTTTTTCCTGTCAAGCAATTGATCAAGCAGTTTGCCATAGGCATTTTTATCCTTTTTACTTTTTCCTTCGTGGCAAATGTTGCATTTTGCTTTTGCAACCGCGCTTGCATCGAGGTTTCCCTTGTTTACGTACACTTCTTTAAATTCATCATAGAACTGTTTCACGGCAAAGGCAGGGCTCGCAGAGACTATAAAGGCGCCAACGAAAGTTGCCACTATCACTCCAGCTATCAATCGATCTTTTCTCATATTCTGTTTTCTCCTTAGGAACCATGAGATGAACATAAACGCTCTCGTCCATCTCAACCGACAGTCTCGAGCACCTGTTACCACATTGTTTTTTGAAGTTATACTCCCAAATCCCTGTGCAACGTCTACATAATGGCGTTGAAGCAAAGATATTACAAGGAAAAACCGCCAATCTCCTTGTTATATCGTTAATGCAAGTCGCTGCACTAACAAACTTGTCCCTAATTTGTGGGCAAAAACCNCTGTATTCCTGAAAATCCCTGGTATTCCATTGGCTGCCCCGCTGATGAATAGTCAATTTCAATGAGATCACCGGCTCCGTCAATTTTCTTGAAAATCCGACTACCCTCGTATTTACCTCGGTGGTCAGCCCATTGAATCGCTTCCTGATAAGCCTCGGGCTCAGCTACACCAACCTGCTCCAGAAGCGCGGAAGACTCAGGAATAACAAATCGACAATACTCAGTTGTCACCTTCATCTGTGGAACTTCATTCTGACCTGGTATATCCGCTAGACGAGCAAAACCACGGTTGCAGACAAATGTTGCACCATAGAGTTGAAGTTGCAGTTGATTGGGCTTAGCAAAATTCACCGAACTGATCCCTGCTGTAAGAAATCGTTCTCTGGTTGTCACAGAACCACCAGTCCAGGAAAGTGACAACGATGTACCTGCCTCACACTCGAAGCATCTTATATCTCCATTAATCACACAATTTTGCATCTTCACAAGAGATTCACTTTTTTCATTCATTGTTTGGTCAGGTTGCTCTAGCAAGNGTCCTAACCGATCTTCACCGATATCCTCCTTTAAGGGCATTTCTGGTTCTTGAAATGGACTTACCCGTGCGAATGTCACCGAATGTCCAGCCACATCAGATCTTTGTTCACTAGATTCCCCGGTAGTTATCACTCTTACATTCTTACAAGTGAGCCTTCCTTCATTTAGCAGTTCAAAAACTGATACCTCCCCATGCACATTTTCGGCCTTTGAACAATGAACACGCAGTTCAATGTCACTCAATGTCAGATTTCCACCATCAATAACAAACACTGATTTCGTTGAACTGAGTGACGTGTCAGGCGTATCGCTTATTCTCAAGACCGGTTGCGAGCCTGCTGTACCTCGAATAATTAGTTTCACACCCTTAGCTAAACTCGTGGGAAAAATTTCGTATTCAGAATTTCCGGATATTTCTATGACGCCTCCACCAGACAGGTGTGTCAACGCCTCTGAAACAGTGTTGAACTCATCTTGCTGTACAGGCTTCGGAACAACACGAACCACTGCTGTATCTTCGAGTACTTGTTGTTGCGTGTTGAATACGTTTGAAAACTCTTGGCTGGGTTTTTTTTTAGGTGCAGCCATGGCTGTCCAGTAAACAAAACCAATGAGACTGACCCCTGCGACAGCCCAAGGCCAGAGCACGGTGTTACTACCTGCACCGGTCGATTCAATATCAACCGCCGGACGAGACACTGTGACATCAAAACCTTCTTCTTCCGCTATCGATAACAATTCGTATTCGAGAGCAGCTGGATGCTGAAAGCGATCCTGTGGACGCTTTGACATTAATCTGTGGACAACTGACACTAGCCGCCGTGGCACATCGGCTCGCAAATCTGAAATTTCAGGCGGCATTTCTTGTTGATGCTGCAGCAGTTTTTGCACCATGGTTCCCTCAGCAAACGGTGCTCTGCCAACCACCATGAAGAACATTGTGCACCCGAGCGAGTAGAGATCACTTCGAATGTCGGCTGATCTTGGATCGCGAGCTTGTTCTGGGGAAATATAGTCAAATGTCCCCAGAGTTATTCCACTCACCGTAAGATCCTGCTCACCTGCAATGTGCTGCAATCGCGCCAACCCCATATCGACCAATTTAGCACGACCCTCGGGCGTCAGAAGAATATTCGATGGCTTTATATCACGATGTGTTACATCACGGTGACAAGCATGATCCAACGCCGCCGCAATCTGCATCGAAATATCGACAATAGCAGCAACTGTTAAGGGCCCTCGTTGTCGAACTAAGTCCCGAAGATTTGTACCTTCGATATATTCAAAAACAATAAAATGCCATCCGTCGCTTGAGCCAACAGCATGAACGAGACCTATATTTTCATGATTCAGCCGTGCCGCAGATTGCGCTTCATTCCGAAAACGCTGTAGCATTTCCTCATCAGCTGATTGATGCCCAGCCAAGACTTTCACTGCTACAATTCGATCGAGGGTTGTATCAAGTGCTTTAAAGACGGCTCCCATACCACCGCCACCAATAAATTTGTCGAGGCGATAGTCACCAAGCTGCCTGCCTTCAAGAAATTCTCCTAGCTCTTTCACCGACTTCGGCGTTAGAACTTGTGCTTCGTTATCCGAAAGCACTGTTGCCTCGGCTTCTTCAGGCTGACGTTCTTGTTGAGGGTAGCGATCGAACTCACGACCCTTTGAAAAAGGTGTTTCTTCAGGATTTTCCATATTTTGACGGTAGCAACGAACCTCTTGAACAGCAACGGACTTCACACATTTCTTGCCACCTAACTGGTCCTACGATGAAAAAAGACTTCGTAAAGGTCGATAATCTTGCTTTTAGGCCCTAAAAAGAACTCGTTGAGATTTTATAGAAGCAAAGACAGCACCCGGCAATTATGATCTATCCTTGGACAACTCTGTTCTTTCTATTTTTAAGTTCTGAATATGACAGGAGCATTGCATGGACACCGAATCGCCGAGCATGTCCCAAATTTCAACATGGTGCCTCATCCTCGGTGGAATACTCGCGGCACTCGGTACGCTTGCACTTATGACGCCATGGGTGGCGGCAAAGGTGGTTGCCGTATTTTGTGGCATTAGCCTACTTGTAGCGGGAGTCTCACAAGTAGCAATGGCTGTGGGAACCTATACCTGGAGAGGTTTCTGGATAACACTTGTCTGCGGTGGTCTCTCAACGATGGCTGGTGTAGGCATGCTGGTACTACCGGAGGCAGGTGTCGAAGCGCTCGTCCTATTCCTTGGTTTCTTACTAACGTTTGAAGCAGTAGCAAAACTAGCAGCTGCATTCACGGTCCGAGAAGGATTTCCTTGGGGGTGGCTTTTGGTCGATGGAATCATAACCGGTATCTTAAGTGTTATTCTTTTAACAAGTAGCCCTCTCGAGGCCGGCATGCTTCTTGGAGTTTTCATTGGTGTCAATTTCCTCTCGAGCGCCGTGGCGTTCATTGCGGCAGGGCTTCATATTCGGAAACTTGACACGTTTTGATAAGTTAACTTTTTCTGAAAAATAATTAGTTCAACTATCGTTCTGGTTAAAAAGAATCTTTTCCAAGCAGTCATATCTTCATTTTTCAATATCTTTTCCTATGAAAAAGAATTATGGTTTTGTTGCACAACGCACTCTGATTTATGCGTTCATGCTGACTTTCATATTGAAAACATCTCTTACCCTCGGACAATCAACAGTTAATTACGATGAGTTAGCAGTAAGGAACTATAGCCTGCCAAACGTTCTCCTCGGACCCAACACAGAACAAGCTCTTTGCCGTTCAGACTGGGAGAAAAACACACGGCCTTACCAGCTCGAATTGCTCGAAAAATTTGTCTATGGTTGTCGAATACCTCCTGTTGAAGTTGCGGTTCTCAGTGAGAAACGCACTGAAAGAAAATACGGTGATACAACTGCTGTACGGATCCAGGCGACTCTTCAGATGGGCACAGCAAAAAATGCACCTACGACTGACGTACTCTTGTACGTGCCAAAATCAAAGGAAAAAGTTCCTGTTTTTCTTAAACTGAACTTTCTTGGTAACCAGTCAGAAGTCACCGACGAAGATATTGCAATAACTAAGAACTGGATCATTTCAAAAGATGGTAAAAATCATGCTACAGAAGCTTCTCGTGGCACCAAAGCTCATCGATTCCCAGTTCAATTCATGCTAGGTCGTGGCTATGGATTAGCCACTGCCCACTGCGGTGACTTCTTCCCTGATCACAAGGACGGTCGTGCCACCAGCATTCTCGGATCTCTTGGTAGGCCAATTGGTCAAAACATCCCGGATGATGAACCCGGGGCAATCGGCACATGGGCTTGGGGGCTCTCCAGGATTCTTGACTGGCTTCTTACACTGCCTGAAATTGATCCAAATCGAATCATCGTTGTTGGGCACTCTCGTCTAGGAAAGGCCGCTCTCTGGGCCGGAGCGTGCGACCAGCGTTTTGCAATGGTCATCTCAAATGAATCTGGTTGCGGTGGAGCGGCACTTTCACGGAGGAATTATGGCGAATCAATTGGAGTGATAACAAAGAAATTCCCACACTGGTTCTGCTCAAAGCTGTCTACATTCGCAAACCGAGAAAGTGAACTCCCGTGCGATCAGCATTCACTTCTCGCAATGGTTGCTCCGCGACCACTTTATGTAGCAAGTGCTCAAAATGATCGTTGGGCAGACCCAAAAGGAGAGTTTCTTGCAGCTGTTGCCGCAGCCCCTGTCTGGAAACTCTATAACCTTCAGGGAATGGGCACTCGAGAAATGCCACCTGTAGACGCTTCAGTTGGAGAAATGATTGGGTACCACATTCGTAACGGGAATCATGACCTTCTGCAGTTTGACTGGAATCAGTTCGCAGACTTTGCAGATAGCAAACTAGAAAAAGATACGGTTTTAAAATCAAATGATCACATACCGCCGGAACTAAGAAACAATCAGATTTTGAATGACTTTCATCCTGACCAGCGTGTCTTACCCGTATATCCGCCAGCAGATGCTGTCATTCTTGTTGGCAGGGATATGAAACCCAAATTTACAGCAATGAATGGTGGGCCAATTGACTGGGCTGCGGAAGATGGTGTTCTGACGGCCACACGAAGTGCGCGTCATATAAACCATATAGTTTCAACAGAGGTATTCCAGGATGCCGACATACATGCCGAGTTCATGACATCACCGATTGCTCATGGAAACAGTGGGCTCTACATTCATGGGCATTACGAGATGCAGATCTATGACTCATTTGGTGTGAAACAGATTACGCAACAAGACGAGGGTAGCCTTTACCGCTTCAAGAAGCCCCTCGTCAACGCGGCCCGGCCAACCGGTGATTGGCAGGTCTATGATATACGCTTCATTGCACCGCGGAGAGATAAAGATGATCAGATTCTATCTCAGGGAATCGTCAAAGCATGGCTCAATGGCAAGTTGGTACAAGACGGTGCAACCTTTACTGAACCGAGATCACCATACATTCCATACAAGCATGGTGTCACTACACACTTAAAAAAAGTTGAACAGACACTGAAAGAAACAGGACAAGGCCCCCTGTTTCTTCAGGATCATGGTAGCCCTGTAAAGTTTCGAAATGTTTGGATTAAAAGACTCGATTGACTTTTGTTTATTGCAAATCGCTTGGAGTGATCCCGGCGGTCTTCTCTTTTCGAAAACCATACATTGTTGGCTCAAACTCCCCAACAATGTCCACATCTAAATCTTCAGAGATTTCATTCTCAAGGCCGACTGCCCAGTAGCAGGCATTTATAATCATTCGACGGACTCCCTCTGAAACTAAGTCGGTTGACGCACCCATCGTTGTTGTAAAAACTTTACCACGAGGTCCACCCTCAATAGAGTACGTCTTGACCCATGCGACTGGCATCATCGGATCATTTTTTGCAATATTCTTCTTTCCATTTTTTTGCACGCCTCGCACTGGCTCTGAATTGGGATCCATATTTTCTAAGACCTGACCAAGCACCAGAGGCATACTGTCTCCTGGTAGTGGTAAACGAACACCATAAACGTCGGTTGGGCCCCAGATGTCACCATCCTCGATTCCTCGAAGTATTGGATGTTCCTTTGCTTTCGGGGCAAGGATACCTCGTGTACTTTCATGCTTGTGATGTCCATGATGGCTGATCCATGTTTCTCCAAGAACCGCTCGACCAAAGCCCTGCATCCAACCCTGTTTATCCCCGTTATAGTTAAAGCTGTAATGGGCATAAGGGCTGTCTTTGGGAACCTTAAATGCATGGGTCGCAGTCCGCATGCCAATAACTGGCCGACCACTTCGCAAATAGTCATCGATTTCTTTCATCTGCTCATCTGGAAGATTACGAAAACGAGTTGCAATCACCATTAAGTCTGCGTTCCTGAGAGCCTTGAGCCCCGGAATATTCTCCTGCTCATTTGGTGCTATTTCACCAGACTCTTCATCGATTGCATACAGAACGACGCAATCAAAACCGTGCCGCGCTGAAAGAATTTTCCCTAATTGAGAAAGCGCCTCCTCACTACGGTACTCTTCATCCCCACTTATCAGCACCACGCTTGTTCCATGCCCAATACCCTCTCGCCCGGGATACGTATTCCATGAATCATTTCCGCAAACAACAGAGCAGCTGAGAACAAAAGCACCTAAGAGACAAAAATGAACAACTGAAAAAGACTTGTGAATAGCCATTACAAAAGCTCCCCGGAAGGTAACAAGAAAACGCCGAAAGAACTGTAAAGAATATCTTGCAAGAAAGCAATCAATACCGTATTGCAAGGCCAGCATCTGAGAAAAAATTTGCTGCTTCTTCAGACAAGCCCCAACCTACCC
>NZNR01000053.1 GCA_002694955.1 Planctomycetaceae bacterium | reverse complement strand
GGTACAGTAGGGACTCACATGGAAGTTTGTGAGTCGGAGTGATTCCGCATGCAACTGATCGATACAAGGAGTTTGTATAACCGGGTTACCATGACACGCCAGGTCTCCGTACCCTTGATCATCAGTCATAATCAGAATGACATTTGGCGGTGCAGCATCTGCAATTATGTGAATTGTTCCTGAACTGCACACCAAGGCGATCAGGAGAGTCAGGTAATTCCTCATCGTAAGTTTTCTTGAAAGAATAAGGGTCTCGCTGAAAATACCATTTCTTCCTGCGCATGGCTGGAGACTGGTTTGTATCTGCATTCGCTCAATATCGTTTTCCAAGACAACGGTGGAACTGAATACATCGTTGGTATTCTAGTCGTTGGTATTTTAATGGTGTTCACCGAACCAGCGCTCTTTAATCTCATCAAGTTGCCCTGCTTCGCGCATCTGTAAGATTGCATTGTTCAGTGGTTCACGAAGCGTGCTCCCTTGTGGAAGTGCCAGNGCGAAGTCAAAAGAATCAAAGACACCTGGAATGAGGCGAAGGTCGTTTGCTTCGGAAGTATGCAGAGCAAGCATGAGTGTGTGTGATTCGGAGACAAGTGCTTCGCATTCTTCGTTNGATACGGCAGNCATCATTTCTTCAAGGTCCGGANANAGCTTTGGGCTCCCTCCAAATTCTTCTACTGCATCAGGAACAACACCNCCTTCCTGACAGGCAACTGTTTTTCCAAAAAGGTCACGAGGACTGCGTATGGTGCCGGTTACTTGATCAACTGTCATGGTGGTAGTGAGGGTGCTTGTAAGAAGTGCAACAAGGACAATACCACCAATCATCGATGCGGTTGCAATAAACCGTCCGGTGACAGTCGAGATGACTTTATTCTCACAGCCACCAGTTATGATTGTGCTAANGCTCCACCAGACAGCTTCCCAGGCACCACGAGGGTAGGGNNNCGGGAACGATTCNGCGTTATNACGTCNNTCAAAAATCCANAGGAGGTGTCCGGTNAANANAATTGTCCCGANCACTCCAGCGAGGATGGATATTAATTCCCACGAAATCAAGTTATGAAGCGCTGTCAGCAATNGCCNATCACGTTCACGGGAAACTGCAATTTGGAGTCCTGAATGCACAACAGGATGAGTGAAATCAACCAGCTTCTCCCGTTGCTCTGTCATCGCAAGTGGGCCAAGAAGCACATCAATGTCACCACGTTGTGTAGCATCAAAAAGTTTTTCAATTGATGAAATTGCAATCANCTCTGACGATTTATCAATGCGTTTAGATAATTCATTCCACAGATCGATGGAGTAGCCACGTGGCTTCTCTCCGGTATATTCGGCNAGCCCCTTCATTGGAAAAACTCCAACCTGTAATGGNTGAATCNCTTCNTCTGGAGCGGGTTGCTGNGCCAGCAGTTGGTTTGACTGAATTGCTGAGAAACAAGAGCCTGAAAAACAAAAGANAGTAAACAAGATCAATGCAGTGATCTTTGCGACCGAACTACGAACTCGAAGATTTCTCGAAACAACGAGAAGAATTCCACCAAGTACAACAACACCCCCTGCTGNGGCAATGGCAAGCGGTGGTAGTGATAGAGCAGTTACGTCGGTTGCTACGGATTCTGGAAGAGCATCCTTGTTCTGAATACCAGTNAGATAGAGCAGAAGAAGTGGCATTGAGTTATTTGCAATATGACACAGTATTGCCGGGTAGATGCTNTTGGTTANTAGCACGATGGNGCCAAGTGCGATGCCAAGAAGAAANGTCTGGGGCATCCGCTCAGGAAGAAGGTGAAAAATTGCGAAACAGAGAGCCTGTGCAAAAACCGCAACAGCCATTCGCTGTTTACTAGGTTTTTCACCGCAGAATGCGGAGAGAACCCAGCCACGAAAGAGAAGTTCTTCCAGGCATGCAGGAAGTATCGCCATCAGGGCCCAAGCGAGCCACCAGGGTTGTTCAAGCATGAGGGAGAGGATCTTTTCAGAGAGCTCTTTNAAAGCCGGTGACATTTCAAGAGTCGTAAGTTCAAGGAGAACAGCGGCACCAAGAATAAAGAGTCCACCACCAGTTAGGAGGCCACCGAGAAGTGCACTGAGCCCACCAAAAAAAGATTTCCAGCCCGATCCGGACCCGGGCCAGTNAAGAGCAAAAGTTCTTTTTATGTTTACCCTTTGCCACAACAGAAGAATGGCTAGAGGGGCAACAACAGCGAGTTGTTGAACGGGTATCGCAAGAACAATGCTGTCTGGGCTGAGACCTTGGACATACCAGAGACCAGCAAGTCCGAGTGCAAGCGCTATGCCACCATGGATAATGCCAGGTATGAGTCGAGGAGCAGGACGGCTAAACCCACTTGCCGCATCTGGTCCACGAAACAGGAGGTCTTCGTCAGCCAGCATTGCTGTTGTTCCACGAAGAAGTACCCAGGTCACTGCAACGCTTGAAAACAATGTCAGNAGGAGTGGCGCAATACCGGAAGTCGATNGAATTAANGCTGCAGATTCACCGTCAGTTTGGTTTGATTCAGAAATAACTTCCTGTTTCGTCGGTGGTGGTGTCAGGGCGTTCTGTGAAACAACAATCTGGCCTGTGTAAGGCACCATGGGTACAAGTTGATTAGCACTGATTCCGGGAATAAGTGATACACCCGCAAGTGCACTGATAAGTAGAATNACAGGAGTCAGTGTNTTTTGTGCTTCTTTCATACTTTTGGAAGCAGTTGTTACAGCGAGACTCATTGCTGATGCTACTGATGCAAGACCGATGAAAGAAAGAAGAGTTACTAAAGACCCAAGTCCAATATTTTGAAGATAATAATCGGCCGAACCATCCGGGAAATATTTCAGAGAGACAAGGATTGTGAGAAAAATTGAAATTACATTTGCTGCAAGAGTAGCAAGAGTGACACCAAAAATGGCAAGATACTTGCCGAAGACAATATCTTGTGTTCGACANGGCACGATAAGAAGTGTTTCGATAGTGCCACGTTCTTTTTCACCTGCAATGGCATCGATTGCTGGGTAAAAAGAGCCAGTCATTGTAAGTACGGCAAGAAGTACGAGGATCGCTCCAGCAACCGGAGCCATGATTCTTCGGTCGGCAACAACAGTTTCAGGGTCTTTTCCCTCAAATATTAATTTGATGGGATCAAAAAGACTCAACGGAACCCCAGCAACACCCATTCGTTCTTCACGTACCTGTGTTGCAAAGCTTTCAATGAGAGATTCAAACTGTGAGCGTGTTTTTTCACTTGCTGGATATTTGTCAGAAACATGAGCAGTTAGATTGACCGTATTGAATTCAGCCAACTCTTTTGTGAATCCATTTGGAACGTCAATCCAGAGATCAACTTTCCCAGCTTCAAGGAGTTCTTTAGCTTTTCGAGGTGGTTCGATTTCAGCAAAGACATCACTAGGCCACCCAGAGGGCTCATTGTCTTCTACAGCAAGAAGTACCATCCCAAGACGAGTCGCTAAGCGAGGAGCTTCTGGGCCGCTGAGAACAAGCGATAGTGGCGTTGCTGACTGCCGTTCCTCACTTGTCTTTAATCCAGTTCGGACACCAAGAGAACTTGATAGGGCTACCAGCGGATATGTGATCATTGGTAACAGGAGTGTGACAGCAACCGTTCGGCGGTCTCGCAAAAATTCAAGCAAATCACGGCGAGCAAGTGCNANGGCAGCCCGAAAAGAATTGGCATTNCNNTTCATGAAGGTGCCCCCTGCTCGATTGCATGAAAAAAGGCATCTTCAAGTTCTCCAGCATTTCCAACAAGTGCATTACGGCTGCCTGCAGCGACGATATGTCCTTTATCGATAATGACAAATCGATTGCATCGATGTTCAATTTCATGCAGGCGATGTGTTGATAACAAAATGGCATGCCCGCCTTCCCGAAGACGATCNAGTGTGTCAAGTAGATCACGTGAACCCACAACATCGAGAGCATTTGTTGGCTCATCTAAAACAAGTGCAGGAGGGTTATGAACNAGCGCCCTGCCGAGTGAAATTCGTTGTCGTTGGCCGGAGGATAGTCTCCCTGCTGGGCGGTCAATATAGTCGCCTAAGGAAAGTGCCGTAATAAGCCATTCCATACGGTCTCTGATAGCGTCTTCTTCAAGGCCATGAAGACGTCCAAAAGAAGTGAGTAGTTCGCGTGCCGTAAGACGATCAGGTACACCGGTTGTAGCGGATACATATCCCAGTGACTGTCGTACGCCAACGGGGTCGGTGATGCTGTCATGATTACAGACCTGTGCGTGACCAGATGTTGGCTGTAGGAGGGTTGCAATAATACGAAGTGTTGTTGTTTTCCCCGCCCCATTCGCGCCNAGTAANCCAACAATCTCACCAGCTGCAACAGACATTGAGACNTTGTTTACAGCCCGAATAATCGTTCCGTCACTACTTTTATATTCCTTGACAAGGTTGTCGATTTGGATGACTGGTTCATCCGATATTTGAGTTGTTTTTTCCATTGATCAGTTCTCGACACTCGGTGGAAACTGTCGGCGATTGAGAATAAAGGTAGCAGTTGCAAGAAGTATAAATACAAGAATGCAAACAGCGACTATTTGGACCGGAGCTGGATACTCGTCAATGAAAAGAGTCATTTCGATTGGCAGGTCTTTACGCCATTCCATCCATTCAACGAGCAGGCTCCGTAAGCGTAAACTGACTGTTACCTGATTCACAACAGCTGGTATGAAGCCGGCGAAATACTCAACAACCAAAGCAACGCCAACGCTGGCAATAAGAGCTCGCTTTGGCAGAATAACGGCCGGAAGAGAAAACAAGGCTGCTCGTCCAACGCAGGAAATTCCTATGAGGATNGTGAACATCACAACAAGCCCAATTGGCTGAGTTGGTTGAGCAATAAGGAGTGTCANCATTAGAGCCACGAGAGAAACACCTCCTGTCCAAATAACCGCTGCTGCGAAGGTGCCTAAAAGAATGCTTTGTCGACCACCTGGCCGTACAGTGACATGAATCCATGTCCCTCGCTCAAGTTCATCAGCAACAACCGGGCACATCGTGACGAGAAGCCCAAGAACACAAAGAGCCTCGGGTATTAGTGCGTAGATCATGGCGATAGTCATATCTCGGCTGATTGGTGCCGTCCGAATAACAGCAAACATCACGGCGGCGGGGAAAAGAGCACCAACCAGACCCATGGCAAGGCGAGGTCGGGTCATCAGTCGATTGAGTTGAAACGCGGTGACTGCCCGAATCGCTGCAAACCAATTTCCCTNAGATGCACGGCTCTGTGGAGCATCATGAGTATCAGAAATGTGTGGTGAATCATTCACTATTCGACTCCNCGGTGCAGTTTCATCAATCGACTGAAAATACCCTCGAGTGTTCGGTCTTCAGCAATGACTTCTTCAACAACAAGGCCTTCGTCAACGGCTTTGGCAACCACGTCTGCAAGATGACCAGCCTGTCTCGTGCCGATAACNAGNGTNTTTTNATCTGTTATAGAAAGGNTCTCAACTACACCAGCAGCACATGCTATCTGTGCAAGCTTCGTACCAGATGATGTTTTGAATTTAACTTCTGTCGGNAAGGCATCGACAAGATCCCGGATTTCGGATGCGGAGCCATTGGCAACAAGCCGTCCTCCAAGGATAACAGCGAGATCGGCATGTAANGCCTCTACTTCATGGAGTAGGTGGCTTGCAACGATGAGACTTCTGGTCTTAGACCACGTTCGTACGAGATTAACGAGGTCGTGTCGGGCAACAGGATCGAGCCCATCAAATGGTTCATCAAGAACCAGTAGGTCTGGGTCATGAGCAAATGCACCAGCTAGCTTTGCCCGTTGTCGCATGCCTTTGGAAAGCGTAGACAACGGACGAGTGCATGCTTCACCAAGTCCGACTTCCTCCAGCGCACGNGCAGCTCTTCGGGCAGCTTCGGCTATATCAAAACCACTTAATCGCATCAGGTAGGTGACCCATTCTCGTGGTGTCGCATTGCGTTCTGTAAGGTCGGCAGCTGGACAGTATCCAATTCGGGAAAGAATACGGCCGTTTCCAAAAGGAGCTTCCCCAAAAACAGTTACAGATCCAATAGTGGGACGAAGCTGGCCAGTTATGAGTCCAAGTAGCGTTGTTTTCCCGGCGCCGTTTGGGCCAAGAAGGCCGTGAGCTCCCTGTCCAAGTTCTGCCGAGACGTCGTTGACGCCGATGACAGTGCCGTAGAGCTTTGTAACGTTCTGGAGAGAAAGCATAGTAGTTGGTTGGGTGAAATATCTGGATTAGGCCGACGCGGGAGCGGTTATCCTCCAGGCCAAGATAAATAAACTGCCAGCGCTCATTACGAGTAATGTCATGGAGGATGGCCACCAAGATAACGGCCTTTTATCGATTCCAAATATTGCGGCTTGGACGGTACCAAGTGCGTGATATGGAGAGACCCAAGCCCATCGATCGAGTGTGGCATCGACACCTGCAGCACGGGCAAACCAACGGAAGTTACGTCGGATTGGAGAAATCCGTGCTTTTGCATTACGGCCAGTACCCACGTCCTTGGTCGATTGCATTGAATACGCGTCACCATCCTGTGCACTGGCGACAAGGTCTGCAGTTGTAAGAGCCCCATGTGCAATCCAGCATGCGACCCACGTGGCGAACCATGCAAAACTAGCAATTCGACTTTCAGCTGTCAGTGATGAATAAGCAAGTGCTAGTAAAACGGTTGGTACAGCCAGGATGAAACTGGCAGTGACAATTCGAATTGGTAGATCCCAGGTCTCAAATGCAACTGAAATACTCGGGCTGACAAGAACACCAGTGAACCATAATGCGAGTGCCGGCAGCATGGTGATCACGAGAACCAACAAAAGAAGAATGAGAAACTTTCCAAGAATGTATTCTGTGCGGCCCACAGGCCTTGTGAAATAGATAAGCCACGCTTTTGCCCTAAGGTCACGTGAAATCAATGTCGGGGCAACTAAGCCAACAACAGCGGCAAGAAGCATTGCTTGTGGGGCTCGCATGAATGCTAATAAGAGGCGACTCCAGACAAGGTGACGAGTCGATTCAACATCCACTTCATCAGTATCGCCACCTAAAGCATCAGCAAGAACAGTGCCTAGCATTCCAATACCATCCAAATTTCGACCCCGTTGTGCAGCTGTGCCAAGTGAGGTCAGTCGTCCCTCATCTACAGCTTGTTCAAATGCGAAGAAACTAGCTGCAAAAAGAAGAGCCGGACTCCATGCAAAAAAGACCATCCGACGAAGCCAGCGGCTTTCCCAGGCTAGCCGAATCCCAGTCCACGCAATGACCCAGATCGTTGATGAAGGCCCACATCGTTCATTGTTCCAAGCACGATAACCAACATCCTGCAATGGCATTAGCAGTTCTCCTGCGTGAGTTTGTGTTGGTTGTGTTCTTGGTCCGATCGTCGTAATGTGTCGATAAAAATATTTTCAAGTGGTCGAGTCGCTGGCGCGAGGGAACGAATGCTCACTCCAACTTCAGCCGCTGCAGACCAGACCTCACGGATATTTTCTGGTTTTGGTGATACAAGAGAAATAATCGACTCTGTCTCATTCGCCTCGACGCGAGCAGGTAGGCCATGTTCAGAGAGTTTTACAGCGAGTTGTTCGAGTGGCCCCGAGCCAGCCAGATGGTGCTCAGGCTGTGGAGGTCTAGTAAGCGTTTCAATTGAACCAGCAAGTTGGACACGGCCCCGAGCAAGTACAATGACGCGGTCACATATCGCCTGCACATCGGGAAGAACATGAGTTGATACAAAGATTGTTTTTCCGTGGTCTTTTGCAAGAGTCGTTAGACGTCCAAGCATTGCTCGCCGCTCAATTGGGTCAAGACCGTTTGTTGGTTCATCCAGAATTACCATGTCAGGATCATGAACGATAGCCGCTGCAAAAGAGACTTTTTGTCTCGTGCCAACCGAAAGTGTCTCAACTGGCCGATAACGCTCTTGGCCTGCATCGCACCAATCCAACACCTCATGGGATCTTCGCAGCGCCTCCGTTGCCGGTAGACCCGAGAGACGCGCCGCATATCGGACCATTTCAACCCCGGATAAACCTGGAATAGTGCATTCATCCTCAGGAACAACGCCAACCATCTGACGAACCCGACGAGGTTGTTGATATGGATCAATTCCAAAAACGTGTGCCTGACCGCTTGCAAGTCGGACGAGGCCGAGAATTGATCTGACAAGTGTGCTTTTCCCAGCACCATTCGGTCCAACAAGACCAGTAACCCCTGGGGTGACCTCGAGTGAAACANCATCAAGTACGGTTCGTCNCCCATAACGCTTGACAATATCAGNCAGCNGAACGGGAGTANTAACATCGGAAGTTGTCATANAGTNTTTGTCTGACCAGAAACTGTCCGAATANAAACTGTTAATCGTCCATTACTTCGGTTTCTTTTGCTTTTGCAAGGTTACTTACCTGGCCCTCAAACTTTTTTGTGAGGTCCTGAATATCTTCCTTTGTGCCGTTGCAATCATCCTCACTCATGTCGCCACTACTTTTCTCACCGTCGGCTGCCTTGTTTGCATCACGTCGGACATTTCGGATTGAGACACGGGCTTCTTCTGCAAGTTCTTTAATTCGAGAAGTCATCTTTTTGCGAACATCAGTTGAAAGTGACGGAATTACAATACGGATGACCCTACCATCACTTTGTGGGTTGAGACCAAGGTCACTNGACTGAATTGCTTTTTCGATGTCTTTAATCGTACCCGGATCAAATGGCCGAATAACGATCTGATTTGGCTCGGGT
The DNA here is from genome assembly GCA_002694955.1 of Planctomycetaceae bacterium. The sequence goes on along the minus strand of NZNR01000053.1, from coordinate 16,787 downwards.
GCTCCAACGTTTGCCAAGGATTTAATCGGAGTGGGTGATCCGTAGACTTCAGCACGTAATGAATCGACAAGGCCTGGATTCGCACGGCCAGTACGAATTCCAGTTAATGCATTCCGNAAGACATCGACTGCCTTTTCCATTCGTTCTTCCGCACCAAGAAGAATCTCATCGGCTGACATTTTTTTCTCCTTAACCCAAAACGAAACGAATTGGTTCTATAAACAGACCAAGGCTAATACGAATTGTCACCCACCTGCCATGAGAGAGCAAGTTTTTACTCAAATTCACGTGGTCTCNGTACGACTNCTCACAAGCGTGCCACACTTTTCTCCGGCAACTGCTCGTTCGATATTACCGTCCTTACGATAATTGAATACAAGAATCGGCATGTCGTGCTCCATACATTGGGAGATTGCGGTTGCATCCATTACCCTCAGGTTTTGTTCTCGCACCTGCTGGAACGTAAGGTCACGATAAAGGACTGCATGAGGATTTTTTTCAGGGTCATCTGAATAAACCCCATCGACACGTGTTGCCTTCATTAAGATATCTGCTTCCAATTCGAGTGCTCGCTGGGCAGCAGCTGTATCTGTGGTCACAAAAGGACTTCCCGTTCCTGCGGCCAAAATAACAATAATGCCTTTGTCGAGATGATGGCGAGCGCGACGGCGAATGTATGGTTCAGCAACGCCGTCCATTCGGATAGCAGTCATCAATCGAGTTTCGACACCCAGTGTTTCAATCGCATCTTGTAGCGCCAACCCATTAATCACGGTTGCGAGCATGCCCATATAATGAGCNGTCGCTTCNTGNACGCCACTGTTTCCNGCTGTGAAGGAGGCACCTCGNAGGATATTACCNCCNCCGATAACAACAGCTAATTGTGTTCCACGAGCAGCCGCTTGTACGGTTTGATTTGCNATGTGAAGNACTTCTTCCATCGCAATNCCACGTTCNCCNGCATGAGAAAAGCTTTCTCCTGAAAGCTTTAAGAGTACTCGGCGGTATGGATCAGATGGCATGGAATGGAAGTTCTCAGAAATGGATCGTCACAAAAAGATTGTTGTTGGATCAAACGCTAGGCCGTTTTTCTGTTTNTTTATTGAGCACGTTATTCACCGCTACCGATTTTCCAATGTTCCATTTGTTTCACACCCAGNCCAGCACTCTTCACAAGTTTTCCAACGCTTTGTTTGTCATCTTTTACAAAGGGTTGCTCAAGAAGCACACACTGGCTGAAGAAATTGCGAAGCCTCCCCTCAATCATTTTTTGGATGATATTTTCAGGTTTGCCTTCCTGCTTTGCGGCCTCAGTTAGAATTTCACGTTCTTTATCAACGATTGACTGATCCAAATCGTCTTTCGCAATCGCTTTGGGTGATAATGCCACAACATGCATTGCTACGTCTTTTGCGACTTCCGCTGCTTGTTCTCCAGTGGTTTCTCCAGTGACCTCAACAAGAGCAGCTTTCGAGCCATCATGGTGGGCGTAACCACCACAGGGTGCATCGATGCGGCAGATTCGGGAGAGTTCAAAAACTTCTCGCATGCGATTGAACAAGTCATCCTTTAGCTCTCCAAGAGTCTTGTCAGGATGTGCTTGGCTTTTTTGNGACAGAAGTTCGTCTGGNGAACTTGCACCTGATCCAAGAGCAAGTGTTTTTGCTATATCATTTACGAAATCTTTGAAATCAGGACTNCCTGCGACCGGTGCACTNTCACACTTGAGTTCGACAAGCGCCCCCACGCCCTTCTCAAGATCGGTATAAACTGCAAGCCGGCCCATCGAAGTTTCACGATCAGCACGCATTGCTTGCGTTTTTACGCCTTGTTTTCTGAGCCATTCAACAGCTTGGTCTGTATCACCACCACATTCTGTAAGTGCTTTTTTGCACTCCATCATCGGTAAACCAGTTTTTTCTCGCAGGGCCATTACTGCGGCGGCTGTGATTGCTGCCATTATTCTTTNGTCCTCATGTGGTGTGAGAGATTNCGTTGGAAAGGAAATTGATTCGACGGGTCGAANGTTTTGCGGTGTGATGATCGGANCCGTGCGNNTNTCTTTTTAACNNAAAAGCATAAGAACGGCTGCTNGATTCATCTCTTTGATCAAGTNTCGGTGATCAGGTTTTGGCAGGTTTAGAGGATGGTGGTGTGACATTTCCCCGTGCTTTTGGTGCCGGTTTCGCCGGCTTTGCGTCTGCACTGGCACCCTCATCTTTTGATTGTTTTTTTTCCTCGACTTCCGCCTTGCCTTCAAGAATGGCATCGGCCAGTCGGGAGGCAACTAATTCGATCGAACGAATCGAATCGTCATTGCCAGGAATAGGAAGATCTACAACGTCTGGGTCGCAATCTGTATCAATAAGAGCGACAGTTGCTATTCCCATCTTACGAGCTTCATTGATCGCATTTTTTTCTTTTTTCGGGTCNAATACGATCAGACACTCTGGCAGGCGGGAAAGGGTGCGAATGCCACCAAGGTTACGGAGCATTTTTCTNTGCTCTCGTCGCAGTGAAGACTGCATTTTTTTCGAATAGTTGTGGAAGGCATCGGAGGGAAGCAGTTCCTCCAATTCCTCTAGNCGAGCTAATCGATTACGAATTGTTCGNAAATTAGTCAGTGTGCCACCAAGCCAGCGGTCACTGACGTAGGGCATTCCNCAGCGATTGGCCTCACGTGCAATGGCTTCTTGTCCTTGTCGCTTTGTTCCAACGAATAGAACCAGGCTACCTGTCGCAGCAACTTGCTTCAGATACTTCTTGCCACGCAAAAGTCCACGAATCGTTTCACGGACATCNATGATATGTATGAGATTTTTGCGGCCAAATATGTATGGCCGCATTTTTGGGTTCCAACGGCTTGAGCGGTGGCCAAAGTGGACACCAGCTTCGATTAATTCTTGAGCGAGGACATTCGACACGGTACGAGGTTCACTTTCTGTTNGGATCTGAGAAATCCGTGCGCCAGCATTGGGCGACACGACTGCCAAGAATTCAAATATGAACTCCAGCGAGTACTGCAAATATCGGTGTTTTCTCTCATTTGTCAATCCGTTGGACTGTTGTCTGAGGCGAATGGGGCTCGCATTCACGAAGGAAGTGGCTTGAATTCGGCCTGTGATCGAATTTAGACTGAGCAATTCGGTCAAACACGTACTTTTATCCCAAAGGGTAGACGCCAGCAGGCCGGCATGGCACTCCCAGGTTGAGGCCAAGCTGATGCGACACGTTCTCTCTGCAACCGTCCAGAATGTTCCTGGCGTACTTGCCCACATCTCGGGCATGCTCGCTTCCCGAGGCTACAACATTGATAGCCTTGCCGTCGGGGAGACTGATAATCCCGGGTTCTCACGAATGACTTTTGTTCTGCGCGGTGATAATCGGGTTCAGGAACAGGTTCGGCGGCAACTCGAAAAAATTGTCACAGTTGTGAGCGTTGAGGATATAAGTTCAAGAAATTATGTCGAAAGGGATCTGATGCTTGTAAAAGTATCAGCTGCCGCTGGACAGGACCGGTCAAACGTTCGGGAACTAGCAGAAATATTTCGTGGACGGGTTGTTGATGTTGCNGCTGACAGTGTGATAGTTGAAATNTCCGGAACTGAAAACAAAATTGAGGCTTTCATTGACATGATTCGCCCGTTGGGCATTCTTGAGTTGGTTCGAACCGGCAGGATTGCGATGGTGCGAGGTAGTAGCCCAAGTTGTGAAAACTCAGAAATGGAGCCGTCNAGCGAAACCTAATTGAACTTACGAACTGCTCTCCATCGCAGCATCAGTGTTCTCTGTTATGTGACAAATTACCCAAAAAACTATTCTTTCAATTTTACTCTGGTTCAAAAGGAGCCCCTCGTGCCAGCCACAATTTACTACGATTCTGATGCCGACTTAGCCGTTCTCTCAGGCAAAACAATAGCTATCATTGGTTATGGAAGTCAGGGTCATGCCCAGGCACAGAATCTACGCGACAGCGGCTTGCAGGTTGTCGTCGCACAACGGCCCGGTGGACCAAACTTTGATCTCGCCAAAAGTCATGGGTTTGATCCACTCTCGGTGGAAGATGCTGTNAAGCAGGCTGATGTTGTCAATATTCTTTTACCNGACGAACTTCAGGGTGATGTCTACAAGACGTCAATTAAGCCAAACCTGAAGGCAGGGGCTGTTCTAATGGCGAGCCATGGATTCAATTTCCACTTTAATCAAGTAGAACCTCCTCCGGGTCACGATATTCTTCTGGTAGCGCCGAAAGGTCCTGGTCATCTTGTTCGAAGTGAGTACGAAAAAGGTGGTGGTGTTCCCTGTCTTATCGCTCTCGGTGAAGGGGCTTCAGAGGAAACAAAAAAGATCGGGCTGGCTTATGCGAAAGGCGTAGGTGGCACTCGTGGTGGTGTTATTGAGACAACCATAGCGGAAGAAACCGAAACCGATTTATTTGGTGAACAAGCAGTGCTTTGTGGAGGCGTATCGGAACTCATTAAAGCTGGCTTTGATACACTAGTTGAGGCAGGCTATCAGCCTGAGATGGCGTATTTCGAATGTCTTCACGAGATGAAATTGATAGTTGATCTTCTTTACCAAGGTGGATTGGAATACATGAGATACAGTGTTTCCAATACAGCGGAGTATGGTGACTACACTCGAGGAAATCGCGTGATTACCGGCGAAACCCGAGCTGAAATGAAGAAGATCCTCGAGGAGATTCAAACTGGAGAATTCGCACGAGACTGGATTCTTGAAAACCGAGCCGGAGCCGCAATGTTCAAGGCTACGCGTCGTCGTGAGCGTGAGCATAAGTTGACTGAAACAGGTCGACATTTGAGGAAAATGATGAAATGGATCGACTCAAAAGAAGTTTAAGTCGATCGGTAGGTGCTGATGAATTAGGCCGACGAAGACAATAAGGTCTGTGTTATTACCAGCTAGGGTTTTAATTATGAATACAGCAGTGCAGGGAGTTCGTGAGGTCTATGACAGCTTGAAGCCCGGAGATCGGGTGGAAGTAATTCATGGTGTGACAGTGGGGTCGAGTGCCAAATGGAGTACAACAACGGTGGGAAAAGTGTTGCGCTGTGAGCGTCGTCGTCACGGACTCCATTTCCGAAGAAATGCTGATGACAAGGTTTATAGTGACATTCTTATTCTTGCCAGAGATGACGGAGAATTAACGACCGTTACGATCGATGAGTTTACTCGCATCAAGAAGATATGAAATTATATAGCACGCCATACCCAGTCTGAGTGCACGTGCTCGTCTTATCGCACACGAGCGATAACACACTTCAAGTATTCTCCCTCCAAGCAGTGAAGATTAACTGGGTGGTCTGCGGCAGCGCCACGGAACTCTAGAAGTTGGAGTGTCCGGCCAGCTCGTTGGGCAACCGCAGAAAGCATCATGAGAAAGTCATCTCGTGTAATTGCTCCAGAGCAACTACACGTGACCAGAATTCCACCAGATTCAAGTAGGTCGACACCGAGACGATTTATACGGTGATATGCTCGAAGCGCGTCAGAGGCAGATGCTCGACTGCGGGCAAACTTTGGTGGATCAAGTATCACCATGCCAAACTTTGTATTCTCTTCCTGCAGCGCGGCGAGCTTTTCAAAAGCATCAGCCTGCTCAACTGTCATTGTTGTGGCGTTATTAAGNTCTGCATTTGCTCGTGCCAGCGAAATCGCTTTGATGCTTGAATCGACAGACAGAACAGAACTTGCTTTTCCAGAAACGGCGCTCGCGACTCCAAAACCACCGGAATAGCAGAACATGTCGAGTACTCGCCGCCCCCCGGCATAGGCTGCTGCAGCCTGTCGATTCTCTCTTTGGTCAAGATAGTAGCCGGTCTTTTGTCCTTCCGTAAGGTCGACACCAAACCGAAGGTCATGTTCCTCGACAAAGATTGGTCCATCAGGTATTTGGCCGCGCAGGAGTTGATCAGGCAAATGGAGGCCTTCAAGTTTCCCTAGTCCTCGTTCGGCACCCCGAAGCAGGATGCCCTTGGGTTGGACAATGCGCGTGAGGCTATCGCAGATCACGTCGAGCCGCTCAGCCATAGCAAGGGCCGTCACCTGTACAGCAAGGTAGGAGCCATATTGATCAACAATGACACCAGAGAGATCATCGCCCTCGCTGTTAATGAGACGGCAGGCAGTTTTCTTGGAAAGAACGTTGAGTTCTTTACGTAAACGCACGGCGTTTTCAATACGAGTATCCCAGAATATTTCATCAAGAGACTGGTCCTGCATAAAGGAATACAGACGAACTCGAATTCGGCTCGACGCATTCCACAAGCCTCGTGCAATGAAACTTCCATCGTGGGTTACAACGTCAACTATGGCNCCACTATCTGGATTGCCATCTACACGTAATATTGCAGAATCAAGAACCCATGGATGCCGTCCAAAAAATGGGCGAGCACGCTTGGGTTTGATAAACACAGTAGCCCCAGGGCGTGCTACTNNNGCCACATCGTTCTCAGGCATGAACGACCTGCTTTGTCGCCGGNTCCGGCAACACGTGAGGCTGCGGAAGCGCATCTGTTCCTGCCTCAGCTTTGACTCTACGTTGACTGTTTTTTTCAGACTTCTTTTTATTCAGGCGGAGAACGCTCCATCCAAAAATGTCGCCAAGCGGTCCAGCCAATAATGCCGGAAGCAACACAAGGTTTCCGACCAATGCAACAGTTAGCATGGCAAGCATCATGTGGCCGAATCGTTGTGTCGGCCCGAACGGTGAGAGTGAAAAGACTGACAGACCAATTCCAATAACCCCCCAACTCTGGTACATCGCTCGAGCACAGCCTTTGTAAGCAAGCATGGTTGCTTGTTTGCGATCCATGCCGTCGGAGATNCCTCGCCTGAACCAAAGCATGAAATGCACAACGTCATCAACAGTGACACCAAGTGCAACACTAGGAGCCATGACAGTGCCGATATCTATAAGAAGATTTCCTGTGCCAAAACTTTTTAGCAATGCATTGCCCCAGCCCATTCCTCCAAAGACAACAACAGCAGGAAAAGCAGCTGGGAGTAGTAGCACAAGTCCGGCAGAGGCCGCTCGGCATAGAAGTACCATCACGAGAACAATGATTGCGAAGTCGCTGATAAAGCCAACAATTAATCCATCAAGCAANGAGTGCTGTGCCTTGTATACGAGTGGCACNAGACCCGTGTAGTCAACGGAAATTCCTTGCGTGCCGTCAGACTCGTAACTAGCTAGTATTGGGTCGATCTTGGACTTAAGGTCACGCTTGAACTCGGCGTAGTCGACTTCTTTAGTCGCACTGACACGAGCACTGATTCTCCACAGTTCCTGTTCGCTGGTTCCTTCATCACTAACGACCTTTGCTTCGCGCAGGTAATCTCCATCAAGAAATTCATCACGATGGGCCACAAGTCTTCTATTTAGAACACTTCGTCGTGTTCGTGCATTCAGGCCAAAAACACGGCCGGCAGCTCCGCCAAGTCCACCACTACCGACGTCTAGACTCCGGCCAAAGGTGACAGTCGAAAGGGAACTTCCTACCTCACTGAGTTGACCAATCTCACGTTGTATATCATCAACAAGTTCCATCCGTTCAAGAAAATTGAGATCGCATTTTTCTTGGTCGCAACGAATCAGTATTTCCATTGGCACCAGTGGGCCAAGTTTTTTCTCAAGCCAACGATAATCTTGTCGAATTCGCGCCTGAGGCGAAAATAACCGCATCAGTTGAACGCTACTCTCGACACGAGTCATGCCGTATCCGATGCCAGCCATAATGATGAGGCAGATTGTCGCGACCGCAATATTGTGTCGTGTGATCCACTGCCCAACTCCCCACCAGGGGCTTTCTTCAATGGGCCGCCATGAGTCATCATCTTCTTCGCTGGATGCGGCACCGAGGCGAAGTTTTGGTGGAAAGAGCTCAAGGCATGCAGGCATGAGCGTCATGAGGATGACAAAACTTACGACGACTCCAACTGCTGAAAAAATCCCAAACATCTTTATCGGTACCAGCTCGCTTACGGCAAGCGTCGCCAAACCGACGGCAGTTGTCCCAGTTGCGAGCGAAAGTGGCAGAAGTGCATGATGGACCGAAGCCCCGGCAGCACCTTTGAGTACTCCCGTTTCGGCCAACTGATCACGGTAATAGTTGGCGAGGTGAATTGCACCACTGGTTGTTGCTACATAGACAAGAGAAGGCATCGTGAGCAGGATGGCATCAACGGGGTATCCTGAATACCACACGATCGCAAGACTGGCGAACATGCTGTAGACACCCGAAGCAAGTACAAGCCCAACAAGCATTTTGCTTTTCAGGCTCCACCAACTAACAAAGAAACCAACGACAAGAGAAAGACCAAAGAGTAGCGTGACGCTAGTCTGTCCCGCGCGATCAATTGAGACATTATCAACGGGCGGACCACCCATGTGGAGTGTTTCTTCTGGTATTCCGCACTCTTCGACTGCAACGTTCTTAATTGTGTCGATTGCACCATGGAGGTTTGCTCGAGCTGCATCAGATAGCGTTAGGACAAGGCAAGTCTGAAGGTCATCTAATTCTGCATCTGTCAAATTATCAGAACTATTTTCTTCTGCTATCTGGTCGTCTGTTGACTCATTATTACCGATGAGTGCACCCGTTAGCCTATCTACTGCCTCTTCGGGATCGAGATTGAGTGGCTCTTCAGTCATTCGCTCAACAGCTCGTGGGCCAGTTTGAGCTGTTTTGAAAAATATCGGTCGACTAATCCGTGATGCCTCTTCGGGAGGTGGTAGCAGCTTCCTGGCCAAGAGTTCCAGACGCGGATCATCCATCGTGCAGCCGTCCCAGCTCACGAGAATGAATTCTTCACCTTGGAAATTCTCACGAAAGAAGCGATAGGTCTTGGTCTCTGGGTATTCCAGAGGCAGCCAACCCTTCACATCATTTCGATTATTTCCTTTTGCCTTGATCGCACCCACAACCACCATGGGAAGCAAGAAGACAAGAATAGCGAGAATCCAGACGCTGTATCGCTCGTAAAATCCTGGACGTTGAGACATATGGGCTCAAGTGAACCTGTTGAGGTGACAAATCTGGGAATGGCGACAATAGTTTCCAACAACTGCCATCACGAGCTTGGGAGCCTGAATGGCGGTTGGTGNGTGAATGCGTCAATCAAGTGAGTCGTATNAATTACTCAATTAATTGATGGACACGGTNAAAAATTAACCATGTTCCTCTTCAGAGTCTATATCTTTCCACGGTAAATGGCTTGTTTTTTTCCTCATGGATTCNTCCTGAACCATCTTCAAGGCAAGGTTTTCCTGTTCGGAACAGTCTTGGTTCCCGGAAGAGCCGTTAAATGCCCCCTTCTCTGGAGGGAATGTTGGCTATTCTGATGATTTATCTGCTTTTTTCTTGCATTTATGAGAGCCCGCGGTTTCCCCTGCGCGAAATTCACAGATTTTGTGACTGCCATCACAAAATGGGCGGTTTGCGGATTTTCCACAACGACACAGTGCAAGAACTGATTTCTTGGTAGGGAGGGTAAATGGCTGTCGGTGGTGGTCGGTGACTTGCACGACGACTGGGGAAGACTGATTCATAGCTTCCGGTAATTCGACAACAAGTGGCCCGTCTTCTCGACATCGGAGCCTCACAACAACTGGCTCAGTGGCGGACTTTTCTGGTTGGTGAAATGTCACGTCTCATGNCCCTTGCGCATTGTCTTTNATTNCCCGTCGTGGTTGCGTTGAAAGCCACCACCAGAACACCATCGAACAGCATAGAATCCCGACTGACATCAACTGAGATATTGATAATCGTGTTCCAAGGGCTGGCGGTTCATCGACTCGAATTTCTTCAAGCAGAATTCTTGAGATCGGATGAAGAGTAATAACCAGCGCAAAGACCTCACCGTTTCGGCGAGCGAAAGGGGTAAACGCAATAGCCAACACGGCCAATAGAGCCGCATCAAAAGCAGCGTAGAGTTGTGCTGGGTGAATTGGAAGGGTCGGTACAGTGCTCCCATCCATGCTTGGAGATGGAATTAACCCTCTACTAACTTGATCAAACCAGGGTGGACTCCCAGCAGGGAACTGCAAGGCCCATGGCAAATTACAAGGCCCGCCATAACAGCATCCATTTAAGAAACAGCCTATTCGCCCAAGTGAAAGACCGATAAGAAGGCCCGGAGCAATGCAGTCGGCAAGCTTTGTAATTGAAATATTTCGTCTTCGGGAAAACAACCATGCCGCCAAAGATGCGGTGGGTAAAGCTCCAAAGACAACAAGACCACCTGCAGGAATATTGATGATCGCAAGTAACGATTGAATCAGGTTTTTGTCGGGCGAAAAAAACTGTTCATGGTATTCAATAACAAAAAAGATTCGTGCACCGACGATCCCAGCGAGAAAAACCTCAAGTCCGAGAGCAATAATNGAATCGGCATCGATGCCCACCTTTTGTCCACGGATAATGGATAGCCATGTGCCAGCTACTGCCGCTGCGATAAGCATTGTCCCATATCCTCGAACAGGAATCCCATTGCCATCATCGAGTGCAGGTAGTCCCCAGACAATCACAGCACCGCTTATCACCAGTGGAAGAAGAAGAGAACGGATGGCCTCTTGATAGCCTTTTTTTTGACAGGTGAGCACAAACACCGTGATGCCAAGAAACAGCCAGATGAAAAAGAAAGCACCCCATCCAAAGATTGGAAAGGAGGCTGAGCCAAATGAGAGTTTCGTTGGTATATGAAAAAGTGTTGTTAGCACGAAGGCATAGCCTGTGATGGCAGAAGAATGTTGTCAATCAATCGTGTTGATCCAATACGGCAGGCAATAAGCAAAATTGCGGGTGCGCTTTGATTCACTTCGGAAACTTTTTTCAGAGATTCAGCATGTACGATGTCAGCGTAGTCAACCTGAATCTCTTTCTCAGAAAGCATGTCCTTAAATTCCTGTTCTATCGTACCTACAGCTAAACCACCGCTCCAGNTTTTCTCTGCTTGTTGAAGTGCAGGATAAATTATTTGGGCTCGCTTTCTTTCAGATTCACTCAAGTAAGTATTTCGGGAACTCATCGCTAGTCCGTCTGTGTCCCGGACTGTTGGGCATGTCCTGACCTCCACCTCGAGCTCGAGGTCATGCACCATTTTTTGAACCACAAGAACCTGCTGCCAATCTTTGGCACCAAAATAGACAGCGTGTGCCGGGGCACAATGAAGAAGCCGAAAAACTATTGTTGCGACACCTGAAAAATGTCCAGGCCTCAACTGNCCTTCATATGGTTCGGCTGGTCCGGAGATTTCAATACGGGTTGAATCACCAGGTGGATACATCTCGNGAACGTCAGGCGCGAAGATCCAGTGAACNNNATGCTGCGATAAAAGATTGAAATCAGCATCAAAATTTCGTGGGTATTGCTCAAAATCTTCCTGTGGTCCGAATTGGCTTGGATTGACAAAAATAGATGNTANGACNTCNTCACACTCAGCAACTGCACGATCTANCAATGATGTGTGTCCTGCATGAAGGCTTCCCATCGTGGGAACAAAGCCGATGCGTCGTCCCTTCATACGAGTCGCAAGAATCATCTCTCGCATAACTTTGCGATCNCGAATAACAAGTGGGGCTGGCATAATTATGAGATGCCCTCAATTGCAGCAACCGCATCAAACGCTGCCTTTCCAAGATCATCGGANTCAAGCTGTATGACTGCTTTCGGACGGCATTGCGTTTCTTGATTATGGAGTAAGCAATTTACGAGCCGCTCCTGCAAAGTGAGTAACGTATGAATTCCTTGGTCGGTGGTCATCATTGTTTGTACCGCAACTAAATCAGAAAAAATGTCACTTTGTTGTGCGGAGTGAGTCCGGTAGGCGATTCTCTCTGATAGCGTCTGGTGATTCACATTGAGAAGTAGGATGACGTTGGGCACGACCGTTTNTTGGCTGATTGTTGCAAAGGCATTNTCAAATTGCTTGTTCGTATCACTTNCNGAATTNNTCTGTGNNGCGAGTCGAATGGACTCAATCCAATAATCAGTGACAGTGCCGTGAGGATCAACAGGCCAGTTGGCCTTCAGAAGAGGGGCAGCATACTTCTGAGAGAGCAGGAGCAACTGATCGACNGGCTCTTCTTTTATAGCNGATTGTTCTCCNTTANGAGNCCCAAAAGAANTNAANGGAAGTGGNGCTGGGGCATGAATCAATCGTGANAGNGTCACGTCAGCTACCGCATCAGCAATTTCTGGCGCACCACTTCCCGGAACGCCCACTACAGCGACGTGAAGGTGGCGTTCCGAGATGTTCTCAAGAAGCTCACGAATCGTGCAGCCAGCCACTGGATGCTTTAAGTCAGCGGCGATAGCCGCTGCCGGTTCAAGAACAAACCGTCGTGTGGTCATACGCGGATGTGGAACCTGAAGGCATTCGGTCTTCAAAACACAGTCATCGTAGAGCAGTAAATCCAGATCTATAGTCCGTGGGCCCCATCGTGTTTCTCGGGAACGGTGTAGAGTGTTTTCAACAGCCAACAGCATGTCAAGAACTTCCGCTGGCTTGAAGGTTGTTTCAATGAGACAAGCAGCATTCAAGTACGGAGACTGTCCTGGTGGGCCGCCTACAGGTAGCGTTTCTAAAAATTGACTGACATCTACGAGCCGAACACCGGGCATAAACCGAAGCATGTCGATCGCCTGGTTAAGTTGCTCTCGTCGGGCACCTTCATTTGCACCGCAACCAATAAGACAGTTCGCGGTCTTTTGATGATTGGCTTCAAGGACCATTACGTATCCTCATATCGTTGCATGCGACACAAAAAGCGACGGAAATGTGCCAGTTAAGTTAAGAAGTCCCCCTAGAGTCCTTCTTGGCATTGAGATTTTGGAAAGCATTCCGATGTGAATGCTCCAGTTTGGGTTTAGGTATGGCCTTCGGACACCCACGCTCGAGCATGCAAGCACACAATCAATAAGAATTAACTAATAGGCAATAAGAATTAACTTTAACTCGAAGACGGGGGGGACATCCAAGCCACAGGTGAACCCGTCGACTGTCGATCCCTCACGTCGCCGCCCCCCTTTGGTTTCCTCGAAGTTGTACATCATGAACGAGTTCAGTCAATGAATAAATAATGCGACCAGCTCGTAAAAATCTTTCCCCCTGATTTTCCAATGTATCCGTAGAGAAAAAACTACGGTTCAATGAAACCTTTGAGTTTAGCTTAGAAAAAATTCCTTAACTCAGTGAGATTTATTTGTGTTTACTTTGTGATGAATCATTTCCACCACATGAGCATTCTGTGCGGTCGATTCATCCTGTCAAGCACAGGCTCGCTTGTCCGTAAGTTATCACTGATCACGGTTGCAATGTTCGGAGAAATTCTTCAATAAGAAATTTTGTGGCGTTCAGGTACAGTCTCTTAACTTTGTCCTGAAAACAAGCTCGAAAAAAATTTTATTTTTCTGATTGTGTTGTATGCGGTTGTGGCTTCTCTGTTGGGCTCGTTTTTACCTCTGAAAACGACTGGAATTTGGAGAGACGGGACATTTTTTTACCGATTATTCAGCATTTTTTCTGAGCAAACAGGTGGTCTAGTTTTGCTCGAAGAGAATTTTATGGAAACGCTTTCTGCCGATTGGTAGGAGTTGCCACCAGAAGCCGATATACTGTCGCAGGCAGGGCATAAGGTCATCAATGGATTAACCAGTGAAATGCTCTGTGGAGGTATGTAACGTTGATTTCAGCCCGTCCCAGTGTCACCGACTTGGTTTTTCGGCTTTATGGTCGTTCCTTGCATCCGGAACTCTTTCAGCGATATGCAGTACGTTATGTTGAACGCGGGAATTTTCACGCCGAGATTGCGATAACTGGAAGTGGACACACCGTTTCATGGAATAGTGGTAACTTGACTCTGGTGGAAGTTGCCACGTCGGATCAACAGCCTCTTCCTAGAAAAAGACGACTGCTCTCTCATCCTATTCAGGGAGAACGTACCGACTCTCTGGAATGTGCGAATGGTGTCTGTTATGAAACGAGTTTTCAATTGGAGCGAGTGCGTCCTGATGTGTTTTGGACATTCCAGCAGGAATTATCAGCTGATGGAATTTCACAAGGCTTATTTCATCGGTTTGCATCCGGCGGTCGGCTTGGTGTTGGGGCTATCAGTTGGGTCAATGTCGAGACACGGACAAGTAGTCTTTTGATACAAGCGTTTCATACATTTCCAGAAGAGTTCGCAATAGTTAAAAGCCAATCAATTTTCCAGCTTCCTTGATGCTGTACTTGCAGCCCAGAAACTTCCTGACTCCACGTTTATTTTCATGCAAAAAAACAACAGTAATTCGTCGTCAATCGGAACAAGCCGGATTCTTATTGCGGACGACAATGAACCCAATCGTGAACTTCTTGAGGTTTACTTGGCTGATGTTGACTGTGAAATTGCGACAGCAGTTGATGGTGCTGACACCTTGGAAAAAGTAGCTTCATTTGAGCCAGATATTATTCTTCTCGACATTATGATGCCGAAATTATCTGGGTTTGAAGTGTGCCAGCAACTCAAAGCAGACTCGACAACTCGACAGATTATGGTGTTAATGGTGACGGCACTTGGAGAACTTGGTGATATCGAACGTGCTGTCGAGGCAGGCACAGACGATTTTCTTTCTAAGCCAGTAAATAAAATTGAGTTGGTAAAAAGAGTAGAAAACATGTTGAAGTTACGTCATGTAAGCGATGAACTCCAGCGTTTGCGAAGCTATATCAGCAGTATGGATAGTGACCTTCCACCCAGAGAGGGCTAATCGTAGAAATCTTTCAGGGCCGTGTCATACCGACCTGTTCAAGAACACGTACGGCCGCCGGAGACTTATTAAGAACATATAAGTGCATGCCGGGTGCGCCGTCAGAAATTAATTCTTCAGCCTGCTTTGACGCATACTCTACGCCTGCTTCAAACTGCGCATCGACATCATCGCCGGCTTTCTCGAAGGCTCGTGTGAACCTGTTCGGTAGTCGAGCTTTACATAACGTGGCAATTCGTTGAATCTGTTTGAAATTTGTAACTGGCATCAGTCCTGGAATAATGGGCTTTGTGATTCCAACGGCGGAACAGCGATCTCGAAAACGGAAAAAGTCGGCATTGTCGTAGAACAATTGAGTCACCACAGTATCGCCACCCGCGTCGCATTTCTCTTTTAGGTGTTCGAGGTCTGTATCAGGGCTAACGGCTTCTTGATGGGTTTCTGGATAACCAGCGACGAGAATCTTAAAATCAGGAAACTCTTGTTTGATAAGGGCTACCAGTTCGACAGCGTAGCGAAGCCCATCGGCAACTGGAATAAAAGCAGCCTCACCCTGAGGTGGATCTCCGCGCAAGGCGACAATCGAACCCACATTCCGTTGTTTAGCATCTCGTAGATACTCTCTCAACTGATCTTTTGTTCGGCCGACACATGTCAGATGGCTCGCCACCGCAACAGTTGGGTAACGCTCGAGAACACCATCCAACACCTCAAGAGTTTTTGTATGGGTCGAACCACCCGCTCCGTATGTGCATGTGATGAGTGTAGGTTCAAACCCCATCAACTCATCAACTGTTTGCCAAAGCATGGCTTCGGATTCAGGCGTTTTTGGTGGAAATAACTCAAATGAGAGGTCAAATGATTCTTTCGTATAACTCACTTGCTGCGTCACAGCGATTCCTTTCTGGAACTGAAGCAAATATAAGGAAGGCAGTGGATCAAATCTTCATAATGGAAACCGTATGTTGATCTCCTACCCTAACAAAGAAAATCCAGAATCACATGTTGCTTGGAAAAAAATACAACGTGCCATGGCTGTTTAAGCCCGAATATAAATTTTTATATTTTTATTTTCTTCAGTCGACATCGATATCAGCAGGTTTCGGTCCGCTGAGTGAAAATGTATTCCGCGGCGATGCATCATCCGTTCAAGAGCGGTGGTGAGTTGATCAACAGTCGCGGTTGTAACGGGATGTTTGCCACCAAGGTCTGTGGTGAACGGTCGAACTGTTGCCGGTGGGTTGCCGCCAAGCGTAGATGCTGGGCCAATTAGGGCACCACATGGTAAGGCAGTACGCACAGCTGTCTTTGTAAAATCACCACAAAGCATTCCAAAGAATTGTCGCTTTGTTTTGATGACGTTGTTATCTGGCGGGTAGATTTTGATCATTCCATAACTTACCTTGAGGTTTGCGGTGACTGTGCCGGCACCTAAGTTAACCCAGCTGCCGAGGTGACTGTGACCAAGAAATCCGTCATGTGACTTGTTTGAAAAAGATTCCATGACAGTAGCAGTAACTTCACCTGCAAGACGGCAGTCTCTGCCGACAACAGTGGCTGGTCCCAGCCACGAGTGAGGATGGATCTTTGATCGAGAGCCAACCTTGACGGGCCCATCGAAGCAACAGAAAGGCCCGACATTTACATCGTCTTCAATGAGGACTGGTCCAGAGCGAATAGTAATAAAGTCATCTATGGTTGAAGTGTGTTTTGTTCCCTGTTTTTTTTCCTGATATAAACCGGACCGTAACTCAAAATAGCGTCCAGAATCTATCGCGAGAGCGGTCATTCCTTCGATTGATTGTTCGTGAGCGGTAAGAAAATCTTCTGGAGAATCAATTAATGTAAGTTCGCCGTCGAATATAGGATCGCTGTTTTCATTGAGAAGCTGTGGAAGTAATCCATCTTCAGAAGATGCGGCATTCATAAAATCCGTACAGTCATTTTGATTGATCACGGCAGCTGCGATTACGTTCCCGGCATAAATTTTACAACAATGACCGGCATCAAGAAGCT